>CACWOG010000159.1 GCA_902762455.1 uncultured Bacteroidia bacterium
CCTTGTGTCTCAACCCGAATCGCAAGAAGAAGATTTCACGCCTGTACAGACGCAATTCATTGCGTCTCCGCAAGAACCCGAACAACAACAATCCGACGATGCAAACACAAACACCGTAGAGACACAAAACATTGTGGCTCAATCCAATATCCAAGAGGAAGAATGCACCCCCGTACAGACGCAATCCATTGCATCTCAGCAAGAACCCGAACAGACACAAAATAACGACACAGACACCGTAGAGACACAAAACCTTGTGTCTCTACCAGAAACCCAAGAAGAAGATTTCACCCCCGTACAGACGCAATTCATTGCGTCTCCGCAAGAAGAAAATGTACCCACACCTAAACCAGAAATATCCCAGCAGCAAATAAAAGAAGCCATCGAAAAGCAATTGCAGTCCCTAGGCATAAATGCAAACATCACATTCTCCGACGGAAGTGCAAACATTAAAATCGATTTCGGTGCAAATGCAGAAAAACAAGCATCGTCTAAGGAAGAAAATGTCATTGAGCGACCAATAGAACAAGAAATAATTGCAGAAAAACCACTCGAAGATAAGCCCAAAACACATTCAAGCAAACGCCAGAAAATGAACCTAATCGACCAGTTCCTTGTATCCGAAGCAAAGATTGTACCGATAAAGAACTACCACAGCGACAGCAAGTTATCAACAGAATCGCTACTGGAGGACGAAGAATTGTTCAGCGAAAAACTGGCAAAGATTTACATCAAGCAGGGACTCCTTGAAAAGGCGTTGACAACTTATGAAAAATTATATTTGAAATATCCAGAAAAAAGTGCTTACTTTGCGACCCAAATTGAATATGTTAAACGTTTAATAAATAAATAAAAAGTTATGTATAGTTTTTTCTCTGTAATGATTCTAATATGCGCAGTATTGCTGATATTAGTCGTGTTAGTACAGAACAGTAAAGGCGGCGGTCTGGCATCCAATTTCAGCCAGGGAAATCAGGTAATGGGCGTTAAGAAGACCACCGATTTTCTGGAAAAAGCAACTTGGACTTTGGCTATATGCCTTGCAGTTTTCTGCCTTGCAGCCAGCTTCACTATTCCTCACGAGAAGAAAAATGATGCGCCTAAGACAGAACAGACTCAGGAAGCAGCAGCAGAAGATGCAGCTGCCGAAGACGCAGCTAATGCAGGAGCAGAAGCCACTGCCGAATAATTGCGAACAAAGAGACACATTTCTTAAAAATGCCTGCTTCCGACCAATTTGTTGGGGGTAGGCTCTTTTTGTTAATGTAAAATTTATCAGATTATGAAACCAATAGTTAGCATCATCATGGGGTCGGCATCAGACTGGAAAGTTATGGAAAAGGCCGCCAACCAACTCAACGAATTCAAGATTCCGTTTGAGATAAACGCATTGTCGGCACACCGCACCCCCGACGAAGTTGAAAAATTCGCCCGCGAAGCCGCACCACGCGGAATCAAGGTCATAATTGCAGGTGCAGGAATGGCCGCCCACCTCTGCGGTGTCATTGCCGCCGTAACTCCTATTCCTGTCATCGGCGTTCCAATTAACGCAAGCTTCGACGGAATGGACGCACTTCTTGCAATTGTCCAGATGCCTCCAGGAATCCCCGTTGCAACAGTAGCTGTAAACGGAGCTCAGAATGCAGCAATTCTCGCCGCCCAGATGCTCGCAACAGGTGATGCAGAGATTGCTCAGAAACTTGTCGAATTCAAGGAAAACCTGAAGCAGAAAATCGTCAAGGCAAACAAGGAACTCGAAGAATACAAGTTCGAATACCGCGTAATATAATGAAATTCAAGGTTGCCATATTGACATTGCTTGCTATAGCTATCTCGGTTTTCGCCTCTGCGCAAATCGAGACCAACAACGCAGGTGCTCGCAGTGCCGGCATAGGCAACACATCGACAACAATACGCGACACTTGGGCTGTCTTCAATAACCCTGCAGCAACCTGCCGACTGAACAAAATCAGCGCTGGCTTATACTACGAAAACCGCTTCCTGCTGAAACAAACCGGCTACGGCGCACTCGCATTCCAGATGCCTGTACACAAGTCGGGAAATATTTCGCTAGGCGTATGCCACTACGGCTACAAATACTACCAATACAGCCGCGCCACCATCGGATACTCGCAGCAATTGTTCACTAACTTGTATATGGGTCTGAACATCAACTACCTGCATCTTTCGCAAGCCGAATACTACGGACGCGCCAACGGTATGACCTTCGAACTTGGACTTTATTCGCAACCAGTGAAAAACTTCGCAATCGGCGTGTATGTTTTCAACCCTGTAAATGTCTCATTCTTTGAGAACAGAGACATGAAAATGCCAGTAACCATGAAGTTAGGCCTCTCCTACCTATTCAGCGACGCATTGCTACTTGCCGTTGAAACAGGAAAATCGATAAACGGCTACACCCCGATTTTCAAGGGCGGAATTGAATATACACTCCGCAAGCATTTCTCGTTCCGCGCAGGCATTTCGATGCTGCCGATTGAATATTCGTTCGGACTTGGATACAAAATTGCAGGTGCTACAATCGACCTCGCATTCGCATACCATCAGATTCTTGGACTAAGTCCAAAAATATCGGTACAATATGAGTTCTAAGTCCTTGCTGAAATATTTTGCGGCTGTCGCATTCATTTTCTGCACGGCAAACCTATCGGCTCAGGTCGAAAATTCCGTTGTCCTTCAGGACATTGTGGAAGAAATCGCCGAAAATACCGACGACGAACTCGACTACACTACGCTTTTCAACAACCTTGAAATCCTTGCCGAAAATCCTCTCGACCTTAACACTGCCACTGCTGAAGAATTTCGCGAAATTTTGTTCCTAAACGAATATCAAATCTATTCAATAATCAGATACAGAACAAAATACAACGGATTCAAGACAATATACGAATTGGCATTCGTCGAAGGTCTCGACGAACTTACAATGAAATACCTCTACCCTTTCGTCACAATTGGCACAGAAAAGCCAAAGGCGAAAACCAAATGGAAAAAAATATTTACCTACGGACACCACACGGTTCTTGGTCGTTACCAGCGAACATTGCAAAAAAAGGCCGGCTACAACATATCCGACAGCATTCTTGCAATAAAACCCGACAAATCTAGATATTTGGGTTCGCCAGACAAGTATTACCTGAAATACAACTATTCGTACAAGAAAAATATTTCCTATGGTTTTACTGCCGAAAAGGATGAGGGCGAACAATTTTTCCGTGGCGCACAAAAGTACGGCTTCGACTTTTATTCGGCGCATTTTATGCTTGGCGACATCGGCATCTTGAAAAAAGTTATCGTCGGCGACTATGTTGCACAGTTCGGACAGGGTCTTACAATGTGGACTGGCATGAGCTTCGGCAAAGGCTCTGGCGTAGAAGGCGTAATAAAGAAGCCTCGTCTGGTTGACAAGTACTCGTCGGCAAACGAGTCGGCATTTATGCGCGGAGAGGCTGCAACAATAAAACTCAAGGACTTCACAATCACAGAATTCGTATCGTACAAGTCGCTTGATGCAGGAATCGCTGAAGCCGACACGCTAACCGAAGAAGAAGACCTTGTGACAAGTTTCCTTGAGACTGGCTATCATCGTACACCGAACGAAATTGCCAAACGACACACCATCAAGGAATTTGTTACAGGCGGAAATGTAACTTGGCAGGGCAACAAACTGAAAATTGGTGCAACCGGCGTTTATTACTCCTACTCCAACCCATTGAACACCAACGACAGAGCCTACGAATATTTCAACTTCAACGGCAAATCTAATTTCAACCTTGGAGTTGACTACCTGCTCAACTTACACAAAATAAACATCTTCGGCGAAACATCAATGAGTCCGAACGGTGGCATCGCTACGGTTGACGGCGCAACAATCGACTTTGTGCCCGAATTCAAGATGTCGGCACTTTACAGATACTACAGCCCAAAATACCAAAATATGTACGCGCAGGGATTTTCGGAAGGCAACAAGACCTACAACGAATCGGGCTTATACATTGGAGCAGAGATACTTCCTGTAAAACATCTGCGTCTGAACATATATTTCGACAGTTGGAAATTCCCGTGGCTGAAATACGGAGTAAACGCCCCATCGACGGGTCACGAATGGACTGCCGAAGCCACCTACACACCAAAGCGCAACATCGAAATGATACTTCGTGCAAAATACGAAACCAAGCAAAAAAATTCGACCGACGACACCAATATTAAGGAGCTAATCAACTATAACACATCTAAATACAGGTATCAGCTCAACATTACGCCCAATGACGAATGGAAACTTAAAAGCCGCATAGAAGTATCACGCTACCATCGTCCCGACAGCACAAGCTGGGGCTTCCTCGTCTGCGAAGACATCCAATACAAGCCGGCAAAACTTCCGCTCACATTCACCGCGAGAATCGCATTATTCGACACACAAGACTATAATTCAAGGATTTACGCATACGAACAGGATGTACTTTACGCATTTACCGTTCCAATGTTCTACGGTCGTGGCACACGCTTGGCACTTGTCGTAAAATACGACGTCACCGACAACATCGACCTGTGGTTCAGAATTGCCAACTCATATTATGCCGACAAGACCGTTCTAGGCTCTGGATTAGATGAAATTCAAGGACCAAACCGCACGGAAGTAAAACTGCAATTCAGACTGAAATTCTAACCATGCAGATAACCACCAAGGAAGAACATATTGATTTTCTGAACGGAATACTAAACCAAGCAAAAAGTCTTGTCGCTGAAGGACATACCGCAGTCGCAACACTTGTAATGTCGCAACTTATTGAAATTATGGGCAGTTATTTCGACGCAAAGCCAATGCGTTCGCGCGAACAGTCGGCAAACCGCTTCAACACAGCCATTTACAAGCTGTTCCCAATAAAATACTCGAAAGCAAACCGCAAAAGTTTCCTCTATTACCAACTGCGCACCTCAATAGTTCACACATTGACTCCAACTTGCAGCGTTGCTTTAAAAAGTGGCGCATCAGACCAACATCTCGCTGAAAAAGAAGAAATTACAGAAATATACGTTGGCAATCTCCTCAACGACACAGAAAAGGCAGTTGGAATCCTCATCCGTCTAATCAACGAGGGAAAAGTGAAGGTAAAGAAATTGGCGGCTGGAGAAATAGACTAAAAAAAAAAATCCCATACCGAAATTCGATATGGGATTTTTTTGCATCAAACATTACTCTACAATAACTTTCTTTGTTATGGTCTTGTCCTGCATCTTTATGCAGAAGAAATACATTCCATTTTCCATTCCTTCGAGCGAAATTGTCTCGTTTGCCGAAGTGGTATTGACTGATTTTACAGTCTGCCCAAGAACATTCACAATATCGATTTGTGCATTATCTTCCGGCATTGTTATGTTTACAATTTCATTTGCAGGATTAGGAT
>CACWOG010000160.1 GCA_902762455.1 uncultured Bacteroidia bacterium
ACGGCTGGAACCTTGCACAAGATTGCCGAGATGATACACAAGCGTTCATTGGTGATTTTGTTCAGCGATATGTTCATTGAAGGTGACACCGAGGCGTTGTTTTCGGCATTGCAGCACTTGAAGTACAGCAAGCACGAGATTATAATTTTCCATGTGGTTGACAAGAAGATGGAGGAGGAGTTTGCCTTTGCAAACCGTCCGTATAAGTTTGTCGATTTGGAAAGCGGCAATACGATAGTCTTGAATCCAGCCGAGGTGCGCGACAGTTATGTGAAGCGGGTTAATTCCCTTACCTCCGAACTGAAATACAAGTGCGGTCTGTTTGGAATAGATTTCGTTGAAGCTGACATAAACAAGCCTGTCGATGAGGTTCTGAAGCCGTATCTGATAAAAAGGGCCAAATTCTTCTAATCATCAAATCTTTTGAACCATTGAACTGTTGATTACCGATGCAAATCATTGCGTCGATACTTTGAATTGTGCTGTCGTTGCGCGCAACGACTCTACATTGAACCCTTGAACTTTTGAACTTTGAACCAACTACAGCCTTTCCTCACCTCTATAAATTTCCTCGTTGTTTTCCCTGATTATAAATGTATAGTCGGCATTGCGCTTGTAGAAATTCTCGAAAGTGTATGAAACATTGATTTCGCACTCGCATTCCAAATCCGCTTGTACCACAATCGGGTCAACATCTATTTCGATGATTTTGTTGTCTTCATCAATTGTCGGGGTCACAAGAACGCCTTGAAAATTGCAGTTGGCAGGAAGATATTCGTGCAAAACTGAAATTGTATTGTTGTAATAGGTAATTGTGGTCTTCAGGTTTTTGGGACGCTCAAGGCAGTCGGTGTATTCAAGATTTGTGACAACAAGTTTGTTTTCGTCCTTTTCGCAGGAGGAAAAAAGCACAGCAAACAAGATTGCAATTAAGATAGTTCTTATAATTTTCATAAATACGGTCTATTATAGTTCTATGTTTCCTTCTGAAGGTGTGCGGAACTGAAAAGTTGTTTTGCCATCTGCATTGGTCAATAAGAAATCGGTTTCTGTGATTATATCCATACCTATAAGGAGGTCGTAGTCGTTAATGTCGCTGCAATATACCTCTTCGTTTAATATCATCTTGCCATTTGGAAGACCTATATGAACCTTGTATGTGTTAACGGTTTGGTCGCCTCCAATACCGACAAACTGACCTGTGCTGTATGGAATAAGATTCAATGTCTTAACTATCCTTGGCGAAATAATGGTAATTTCTGCACCAGTATCCCATGCGGCTTTTTCTGTATAAGCATAAGGGGGAAACTTTTGTCCATCAACAAGTTCGTCGCCCACCATGACAAGTGCATTTGTAATGATAGCGTTTGCACGCTGCCCGTATTCATTTTTGAAAGTATTCATAGAATAAGTCTTTGGGCATGTCAATGATGCAACGGTCTTGCAGGTCTTGCTTTTTATCATCAGGATTCAAGCGGAAGAAAGTACAACGAACCTTTCTGTTGGTTCTTTGCTTTTCTGATTCCTTTATGGTAAAATCTTTCAATTGTGCATTTTTCAAGTCAATCATAATTGATGTCCTTTCATTTAGGTTTACGCTGCAAAATTACAAAAAAATCATTTCTCAACAATATGCACAAATTAAAACAATGTAATGAGTGATTAAATTTACACGCATTATGGCTGTCTGACGAGTTCTATAAGGTCAAAATACATCAGACGTGTATTTAGCGGACTACCTGATTTTATTGCTCTGAACTCGCGTTCCTGCTCTTCGCTACTGAAAAGATAAGAAAACCCATTGTTCTCATAGAACTTAAGATTTCGTTCTTTGTTGTACGAATCTACAAGAAGGAAACGGCAACCAGTTTTATTTAACGGATCAACAAACCAAGCCTTAATAAAACTTAGAACATCGCTCCCTAGATGTTGTTCTTGAAAGTCAGTATGAATACCAAGACGACCTATCATCACTGTAAAGTAAAGACTGCTACCAATTTAGTAGAATCTGCGTCTAATGTAAAACAATAATTCTTACATAGCAGTTCATCGCTTTGCAAAAAAGCATCTTGGATGAAAAACTCGTCAAGGTCATCATCGCCACAATGAAAAGTTTCACATTCAGCAAATTTCTGCCTTGAGAAAAAACCAAATCGGCATTTTTCTTGAAGAAACCCCATGATTTGTTCTAATCATTAAAATTTGCCTTTGCAAGAATTGCTCTCGCCTCAGCAATTTCATTACTGAAATCAATCGAGCCACGATGCTCCTCACTTTTTTCCATCATCATGTCGAAACGATCTGCTGCTTCGCCAGTTAACACAGGAACCGATGCAATTGCTGTTGCCATAATTATTCACCTCCTTTTAATGTTTCACGCTGCAAAATTACAAAAAAAAATCATTTTTCAACAATATGCACAAGGATTAGTCTTCGTTTACTTTTATCTTCAATAAATCGAAATACATTAAGCGGGTATTCAATGGCAAACGATTAACACCAATTCCCATATATTTAGCTTCGAGTTGCTCATCGTCAATTAGATAACGAAAACCATTCTTCTTATAGTAATGAAGAGTTTCTGTTCTGTTCAATGCATCGACAATAATAAAACGACAACCTGTACGGTTATTAGTGCGGAAAAGAACCTTAATGAAATCCATTATAGCAGTTCCATATCCACGTCTTGCAAATTCTTTATTTGTACCTAAACGTCCAATAAGTACAGCAGGAAAACGCTTTAGCGTCTTATCTCGCAAATCGGTGTCATCTAGAAACAGTTCCTTATATTCGTCAGTTATGCGGTTTGTTAATCGGATACTATCATTAGAAAGAGAAAAAGCAGAGACAATAGTATTAGGAGATTTTTTCAAAACAAACAAATAAGTTTTCCCTAGTAAGCGTTTTTGGTTGACAATGCAATCCTTTGCAAAGAATTAATCAAGGTCTTCATCATCGCAACTAAAAGGGTTACACTGCGCAAGTTTCTCAGAAGAGGCTCGCACAATATCACATTCTGCCAACAATTGTTCTATAGTCATAATATGTTGGTAGTCTTAAGATATTCTATCACAAGTTCCGATTCGTGGCAATAGTCCTGTGTTCCAGGATTTTGCTCGGTGGCGGTTGCTTCTTGCTCAAAGCGCTGTGCCGTTTCTCCGTAAAGTGTCGGAATTGCTCTTATTGCTGTTGCCATAATTATTCACCTCCTTTTAATGTTTACGCTGCAAAATTACAAAAAAAATCATTTCTCAACAATTTCAATCTCGTCAATGAACAGATGTGTCTCGCCACCGGCACCGAGATGCCACTTAGGAAGCGTACCGTAATATTTTGCAAAAACCTTCACATAACGCGCTTTGCAGTTCGCTGGTTCGCAACGGAAATTGTAAATCTGCTGGCGGTAGTCGTTGTCGGCAACATTGTGGTTTATGGTGGCTATCTTCTTAAAGTTCACGCCATCGTTCGAAGTATAATACTCAACATATTTCGGGAAAAGAATCCACGATTTCACATCCTGAATGAAACCAGTTTCAATCGACTTGATGTCCTTTACTTCGCACAAATCGACTACAGCCTCAAAGTCCTGTCCCTGATAGCCTTGCCATTCTCCGGTACGGAAATCGTTGCCACCGCGCAGATGGTCAACCAAAGCATCGTCGCCACCTGCAGTGTACATAGGGTTGTACTTGCTATGCAACTTTATGCGACGGTCTGCGTCAATCTTTATGTACTTGGCTTCCACTGGCTTGGACGAAACATAGCCATCGCGTTCCGAATGGAAAGTCAATGTGGTTGTCTCGTTGAGGATTAATGGTTCGGAATAAAGTTTTTCCTCGCCATTACCTATTGAGTAATAGATTTTTGCGCTGTCGTCGCTGCAAGCCAGCTCGATTTTTAGCGAATCGTGGAAGGTACGCACGCCAGTTTTTGCATACGGAGCAGGGACAACCTTAAATTCTTCGATACGCGACGGATAAATGTCGGCGCTGTTGGTGCCGAAGCCGTTCTGCGGGTCGGCAGTCATATAGAAGTCGATTCGTGCACCGTCGGCAATGTCGGAATGCAGAATGTACGACTTGGTGTATGGCTTTCCATTTATTTCCATTTTGCCGACATAAATATTTTCGGGGCTGTTGTCGTGAGCCACAATCAGGCATTTCTTGCCGTTTTCGAGGTTAATCTGCACGGTGTCGAATATCGGGCTGCCAATATCATATACGCCGTTTGCTGGATTTATCGGATAAAATCCCATTGCGCTGAGGACATACCATGCCGACATCTGTCCGCAGTCCTCGTTTCCGCAACTGCCGGCAGGTGTTGTGTTGTACATCTCCGACATTATCTGGCGGACAACCTTCTGCGTCTTGGTGGGCTTTCCGCAATAGTTGTACATATAGGCAATGTGGTGGCTCGGTTCGTTTCCGTGTACATACTGACCGATAAGTCCGGTTATGTCCTTCAAATCCTTGCCGTGGGTTTCGCTGCCAGTCGAGAAAAGTTCGTCGAGTTTTGCCTCGAAAGCCTCGTTACCGCCCATCAGCTCGATAAAACCGAGAATGTCGTGCGGAACATAGAAGGTATATTGCCACGAATTGGCCTCCGTGAAGTTGAAATCAATTTCTTTAGGGTCGAAATTCTCCTTCCACGAACCGTTCTGACGAGGACACATAAAGCCGCAACTCTTGTCGAAAATATGCTTGTAAGCCTGACTTCTAATCATATATTCGCGATAGGTTTCATTGTCGCCCTGCGATTTTGCAAACTGGGCAATGCACCAGTCATCGAAGCCGTATTCGAGGTTTTTCGATACCGACTCGTGCTCCTCGTTCACCGACATAAAGCCGTGACGGGCATAATCGCGCTTGCCAAGTTCGTCGGCGGTTGCTGTCGAAAGCATAGCCTCGAGTGCAAGGCTTTCAAGATTTTTGAACTTTATGCCTTTGAAATATGCATCAACAATTGGCGGAACAGAGTGATAGCCAATCATACAGCCCGTGTAGTTCGACGAAAGTTCCCACATTGGCAGACGACCGCCCTGCGAGTATTCGGCAATGAAAGTCTTGATGAAATCGACCGTGCGTGCCTGTTGCGTTATGGTATATAGCGGATGAGCGGCGCGGTAGGTGTCCCACAGCGAGAAAACGGTATATGTGGTAAAGTCGTCGCTCGAGTGAACCTGCAGGTCGGTGCCGCGATAGCGACGGTCAACATCTTGAGCCAAAGTCGGTTGTATGAACGAATGATACATTGCGGTGTAGAAAACCTTGCGCTGTTCCTCGCTTCCGCCCTTAACGACAATCTTGTTGAGTTCGCGGTTCCAAGCGTCGGAAGCATCCTTGCGCAGAGCATCGAAATCCCAGTTTAGAACTTCCTGCTCCATATTCTTCAGCGCACCTTCCTCGTCAACCTGCGAAATGGAAACTTTTACAAGCACCTCATTTACAGCACTATCGGTAACTTCAAAAACATACACGGCCTTGTCGGGACGGCAGAGTGAATCGCTTTTCCAGTCGAAGTCGGCAGGTTCTACAACGCTGACATCGGTTGAGAATTGCATTGCGAAGTACAGGTGCTGGTTGTCTGCCCACGCGTGCGAACGACGTACGCCAGTATAGCAGTTGTCGGAATGTTTGCGCAGACCAGCCTCTAAAACCACATCGCGGTGTTCGAGGTCGAGGACAATGTAGCGCTTGCCTTCGCGGTTGAATTTGTAGCGGTGCAAACCAACGCGCGGAGAAACGGTAAGTTCTACATCTATGTCGTTGTCAGAAAGTTTCACGGCATAGTAGCCAGGCTCGGCGATTTCGGTATCGTGCGAGAAATGCGACGAATATTCCTTGTTGTCGGTCGAGAACTTTCCGCACATAGGCATCAGCAGCACATCGCCGTAGTCGGAGCAACCTGTTCCGCTGAGGTGGGTATGCGTGAAACCGTAAATTTCGGAATCGGTGTAATGGTATCCGCTGCAACCGTCCCAGCCATCGAGGCGAGTATCGGGGCTAAGCTGAACCATACCGAAAGGCATAACTGCACCCGGGAAAGTGTGACCGTGTTCGGCGGTTCCCACCATCGGGTTTACATATTCCACAAGATTTTCTTCTGGCAGTTCGAAGCGCTCAGTCTTCTTGCTGCACGAAACCATAAGGCTTCCCAAAAGAAGCACTACGACAAAAAAGTGTAATTTATTCAACATCATAACAATTTTGTGACAACCGCAAAAATACATAAAAAATGTACTGTAGGAAAAGAATTGGTTGAAATTTTGTGATTGTATATCGTAGGGAACGATGGCACCAGATTCTACAATATATGAATTATTTTTTTATTCTAATTTCGTTTTTCTCAATGTATTGCTTTATAAAATCAGCGATGTCCTTTGTTGATACCTCATATTTTGGCTCAAGTAGAGAAAAGCCTTCGGGCTTGCAGAAATAATTTTCATTCAGCAATATGCTGTAAATATACTTTGAATGTATTGTATGTCGTGAGAATTTACCTGCATAACCGACACCTTTGGCTAAATCATAACCTTCCTGCAATAGGGAATATATATCATAATAATCCCTAAATGCGCTGCGCACCGTTATTGTAAACAATTTCATGCCGAGCAGTTCTTGCAAAGATGGGGTTACTATATTGTTGTAAACAAAACCTTTGCCTAACTCGGGAACAGAATTTTCTGGTCTATAGAACGATAGTTTTACATTGCCGTTTACAAATATCTGCAGATGGTTATTTGACAAAAAATCCTTCTTACAATCGGGATAAATGGCTGATATTTCATTCGAGATAGCGGCGAAGTCGAGTTTTGGTCGCTCTTTTCGTGTTCCAAGCAATTCGAAGTCAAGGTCTTCGCTTTTCCTGTGCATCATCTGCAAAGATTGTGCAGTTCCGCCACACAAATACAAACCTTTGACCATTTCCATTTTTGAAACAGTCTCGAAAACAGGTATAGTTTCTGCTTTAAGACCTAACTTCCAATCTTGGTTTTCCATATACTTTCAAATATCTGTCAGGGTTCTTAATATCAAAAAACATTGCAGCAAGCAACCAGTTTATTATGCCATAATATTCGCCCTGCGAAACCAGACGCTTGCGCCAGACTTCTTGCACATATTTTATTGGATATAGTTCGCACAATTTGTGCAAATCTTCAAATTCGAGATACAGCAATGCCTTCTCAATCAACAGGGCATCGTCAATCTTGTCTTTCTGGTTTTGAGCACACGACCACAAGCAACCTTTATCTTCAAGTGGCTTCAGGAGAAATAGCTTTTTTTTCTCAAATCGTTCGTTT
>CACWOG010000161.1 GCA_902762455.1 uncultured Bacteroidia bacterium
GCCGCGGCGGGGGAGATCCTTCGACTCCGGCCTTCGGCCTCCGCTCAGGATGACATGCGGCGGGGGGTGCCGACAGCCTGAAAAAACGCCTAAGCGTTTTGTTTGAAACGAGTTTTTCCAATCAGGCGCATCAGCAGATGCCGCCATGCTGAAAATGCTGACAATCAGGTTGAAGAACCAAAGACCGAAACCGATACAATCTGCAGTGCACCGCTAATTGCAATGCAGGACTGCCAGCAGCAGATGTCTGCCGAACTATTTGCTGGGCAAGACGATGAGTTGTTGAAGAAGATTTTGCCAGATGGAACGGCTGAGGCTTCGATAAATGTTTTTATGCAGGAGCGTGGTGAAAGGATTGTGCTTTTCGATGCAGGACTTGGTGCTTCGCGCAATGGTCGTCTGCTCGCAAACTTGGATTCTGTAGGCGTGTTGCCAGACGAGATAACCGACATCTGCATAACTCATTTTCACGGCGACCATATCGGTGGACTTCTCTCTCCCGAAGGCGAGGCTGTTTTCAAGAATGCAAATTTGCACTTTTCCGACTTGGAATTGGAAGCATGGACAATTGGCGCATTGAAGGATAAAAACGAAATGGTTGAAAAGATGCTTTTCGCATACGAGGGAAGGTGCGAAACTTTTCAGGCTGGCGATACGATTGTTGACGGAATCGTAACAATTGCAGCTCCAGGACACACTCCCGGACATACAATGTACGACATCGGTGATGCCATTGTCGTGGGCGACCTTATGCACGCTGTGGCCTTGCAGGTTGAACATCCCGAATTTTCGGCAGCATACGATTTCGACCCGGCGCTTGCATCGGAAACAAGAAAGGCAATGCTCGAAATTGCAAGGACTTCGCACAAGCCATTGGCAGGAATGCATTTCCCCAAACCATTCATAATTGAACTTTGACACGATGACTGACAAGGAACAGAAATATGAAGAGCTTGTAGCGCAGGCAAAGGCACTGTCGGAGGCGGAAAACGACGAGATTGCTCTTATGGCAAATGTAGCGGCGATTATTCACGGGACATTTCATTTCTGGTGGACAGGTTTTTATCGTGTTGTAGGTGAGGAACTTGTGCTTGGCCCATTTCAGGGACCACTGGCTTGCACGCGTATAAAGTTCGGACGGGGAGTCTGTGGAACGGCGTGGAAGGAACGTCGGTCTGTTGTTGTGCTTGATGTTGAGGAGTTTCCGGGGCACATCGCTTGTAGCAGTGCTTCGCGAAGCGAAATTGTCGTGCCGATGTTCCGCAACGGTGAAGTGTTTGCTGTTCTCGACATCGACAGCGAAAAACTCAGCACTTTTGACGAAACCGACAGGGTATTTCTTGAAAAAATAGTACAGCAATGTTTTTAGAGTGGCTTGAACATCATCTTTTGCCTTGTCCTACAAAGCATTTCCTCGGAATTGAGTGCCCGGGCTGTGGAATGCAGCGGTCGATAATCGAACTGCTGAGAGGCAATTTCTGGGAAAGCATAAAGTTGTATCCGCCGCTAATTCCGATGATAATATTGCTGGTACTTTTGGTTATAAACATGAAAGTCAATTCTATCGCATTGCAGAAAGTGCTGAAATATTTCTTTATAGCAGAGGTGATAATAATATTTGTAAACTACATTTTTAAATTCATATAGTATGGAAGATACATTTGAACATAATGGTGAAATGCCATCGGGCGAAAGTCCTATGACAGATAGACAGAATCGGGGTAATTTGAGAATGCCGGCACCTAATGCGAACCTTATTCTTGCATTTGGAATAGTGTCGATTGTGACTTGCTGTTGCTGCAGTGGAATCTTGGGTATAATTTTCGCGATTATTGCAATAATTCTTGCAGTAAAGAGCAAAAAGGAATTTACACGCAACAGCGACCTTTACGACGAAAACACATTCGGCAAGGTTAATGCGGGTAAAACTTGTGCAATTATCGGACTGATAGTCGGAATCCTGATGTTCGCCATTGCTATGATAGTGATTTCTGTAAGCATGTCGGATGGGGCAAGCGTTATTGATTCGGTAGGAGGATGGAATCAGATGGGATATTAAAATTTGATGATTTGAAAATTGTAGCGACGTGGCGCGCCGCGTCGCCACAAATATAAATAATTAACCAATGACATTAAACGACCGAATAAACATATTGGCATCCTTTGGCAATGACCTTGCAGCAATCTGCGATGGCAAGGAAGTTGAAGGTTTTCCAGGTTTCGAGAAAATAAAGGCATACAATCCTTGGTTTACGGAGGATAATGTAAGATTTTGCTTGCAAAACTGGCATTCGCAGTTGAACAAGGAAAACTTGGCAAAGTTCTGTTCGTCCTATAATATCAGCGACAAACTTTCCGATTTCTGCGTGGCGATTGTGATGGCTGGAAACATTCCGATGGTCGGTTTTCACGACTTCGCCTGTGCGTTTTTGTGCGGTGTGAGGATTGAAGCAAAGTTGTCGAGTAAGGACAATGTGCTGATGAAATGGGCAATCGAACAGATTACGGCTAAGTTGCCAGAATTGGCAGGACGCATAACGCATACCGAAGAAAGGTTGTCGGATTTCGATGCGGTAATTGCAACAGGTAGCAACAATACAAACCGCTACTTTGAGTATTATTTTGGTAAGTACGACAAAATTTTGCGTCACAACCGCAATTCTGTTGCCATAATAACTGGCGACGAAACCGACGAGGAATTGTCAGCTCTTGCCGACGATGTGTTTATGTATTTCGGATTGGGATGCCGTAGCGTGTCAAAGTTGTTTTTGCCAAGAGGTTACGATTTCAATAGGATGGGGGAGGCTTTCCAGAAATATGCCGACATCATCAATCACAACAAGTACAACAACAACTATAGCTACCAGTATGCTGTAATGGGAATGAACAAAATCGAGCACGTCAATTTTGGACATTTGCTGTTAACAGAGAAAAAAGACTTGAATTCTCCGATTGGTGTTTTGCATTTTGAATACTACGACGACATAAAGGCTGTGGAAAACGAACTCATGCAGAATGCCGAAAATATCCAGTGTATTGTAGCCAAGAGGAAATTTTCCGAAAATTGCGTTAATTTTGGTGATACGCAGAAACCAAATATTTATAACTTTGCAGATAATATTGACACAATTAAATTCATAACAGGAGTATGCAGAAAATAATTAAATACAAGGTATCCGACGATGCCGAATTCGTAAGGGAAATAGAGTTGAAGGACGATTCTTCATTCAAGGATTTGCACACCGCCATACAGAAGGCTTGCAAGTACGACCCGTCGCTCATAACGATGTTCTACATTGCCAACGGAGACTGGGAGGTTGACGATGAGCCCGAAAACGAGATTCTTCTTGAACGTATGGACGAAAAGACTCAGCAGGATTGCCGTCTTATGGAAGACACTCCTCTGAATTTCGTCAAGGTTGAAAAGGGACAGAAGTATCTGTATATGTACGACCTTTTGTCGGAACGTTGTTTCTTTGTGGAAGTTGTTGATGTTCGCAACTTTACAAAGAAGGATGAGAAGACGAAGTTCCCGAAATGCACTTTTGCGGAAGGTTTGCCACCTCAGCAAATCGAGATGGACGATTTGGAGGAAGAATTTGAAGAGAATCCAACCGTTGAAGATTTCGACGAGTTTGACGAGGATGAGGAAAATCCTTACTACGACAACGAGTTCGAGGATGGCTACGATGAATTTGGTGGTGGCTACAACGACGACTACAACTACTAAGCGCATAATCACTTGGCGAAATACCTTATAATAATTGCAGGTCCGACTGGAGTTGGAAAAACCGACCTAAGCATCGGTATCGCCAAGCATTTTGGTGCGGAGATTTTGTCGTGCGATTCGAGGCAGTTCTACAAGGAACTCGGTGTTGGTGTAGCCAAGCCAACTGACGAGCAGATGAAGGAAGTGAAGCATCATTTTATTGACAATGTTTCGGTAACGGAACGTTATAGCATCTGGCAGTACGAAAACGATGCGATAAAACTTCTGGATGAATATTTTAAGACTCACGACTATGCTGTAATGTGCGGTGGTTCTGGACTTTACATTGAGGCCGTGTGCAATGGAATCGACCTTATGCCAGACCCCGACCCGGTAATTCGGCAGGAAGTGATTGACTTGTACAACGAAAAGGGAATAGAAGCCTTGCGATTTGAACTTCAACGTATTGACCCTGATTATTATGCCCAAGTTGACTTGAAGAATCCGCAGCGCATTATGAGAGGCATTGAAATGACAAGGCAGACAGGCAAGCCTTTTTCGCAGTTCCGTACCAATACAAAGCAGAAACGCCCTTTTGAGACAATAAAAATACTCATAAATACCGACCGTAACATTCTGTACGACAGGATTAACCGTCGTGTGGACATTATGCTTGAACGCGGTTTGTTGGAAGAGGCACGCAATTTGCTAAAGTATAGAGATATGACTGCTTTGCGAACAATCGGCTACCTTGAACTTTTCGATTACTTCGATGGCAAGACAAGTCTTGAAGAGGCTGTTGAACTTATCAAGCGCAATTCGCGCCGCTATGCCCGCAGGCAGATAACTTGGTTTCACAGAAACAACGATTATGCTGAATGCGAACCGGATGAATCTGTTATAATGGAACAGATTAACCAAAGAATTAACCTATTACAAACAAATAATAATTGATATGAAGATGAATGTTTTATTGGCAATCGTAGTAGCAATATGCTTTACTGCAACAACATCCTGCAATCAGTCGCAGGCAAATGACGAGTCGAAGACTGTAGAAGTTGCCACCGAGGCAAATGCTCCAGAAGAAATTGAATCGTTGGCAAAGGACTTGATGTCAGAAGCGGAATCTACCGAAGTGGAAAAGGACGGCGAAGGAGGAATCGTGACGATTACCGAGGCTAATTTTGAAAAGGTAACTGCCAAAGGTGTTGTCCTTGTTGATTTCTTTGCAACTTGGTGTGGACCTTGCAAGATGCAGAAGCCTGTACTTGTAGAAGTAGCAAAGGAAAATGCAGATAAGTTGACAATCGGTACGCTCGACACCGACAAATGTCCCAACCTTTCTTACAGATTCAACATCCGTTCTATTCCGTGCATGATTCTTTTCAAGGACGGCAAGGAAGTTAAGCGCATCATTGGCTATCACGAGAAGGCAGAACTGCTTAAGGAATTGGCAGAATATCTATAATCTGCTCTGTAACAAAAAATTATTGATCCGCTAAAAATTAATAGGTCATTCCACAAAGCAGAGTGAACCGACTAAGGAACGTGTCGTGTGAACTCGCTTATGCGGAATCTCCTTGATTAGTAATATTGTGGGAGATTACGGATAGCAGTCTTCACAACGCTCTCCGTTCCGTATCGCGTGTTACGACTAACAAATCACTATATAAATAATTGATAATATTGTGATTATATGTATTACCCAATTTTTTAGCGGACACCAATGTAAAAATTAAAGGCTGCCAAACGACAGCCTTTTTTGTTTTACATTGCTTTTCTCCAAAATCTGTTTGTAATGTCAATAGGTTTGGTATTGTAGATTTTGTACATCCTCTGGTTGGTTGTCTTCTTGTCAAGACCGCCGTACTTTGGATTGTAAGGACCGAGTTTCAAGTACTGGAACGGAGTAATGTCCTTCGGAAATGTTTGCTTTCCAGAATACCAGGCGACCTTCTTGTCGAAAGTCTTGTGGACAAACTCTGCCATTTTGATAACCTCGTCCTGATTGGCATCGCCTCCCATAAAGCAGAAGCAAGTGATGCTCTTGTTGTACTTCGAAATCATATTTGAAATGGCTTCTTCGTCAAGGCAATTTCCTATGTCCTTGCAAAGGTGCGGACTATGGCATCCCGGGCAATGGTTAGGACAGTTGCTAAGGTTTACAGCCAAAGTAACTTCGTCAGGAACTTCTTGGAATACAATGTCGTAGTTATAATACTTTAACATTCTTCAGCCTCCTTCAACTTATTGTCGTAATATCTTCTGTGTGCTTCCTGCTGACGTGCTTCAGAGAAGTTGCTTACACGCTTCATATATCCGATGATTCTCGTCAAGTAGTCGATGTCGGTGCTTCCGCATTCGGGGCAAGTCTTCAAGTAGCGCTTGTCAATGTGACCGCACTTGTTGCAAACTGTGTTCGGAATGTTGAATGTGAAGTAGTTGCAACCTTCGATTGCAGCGACCTTCAAAAGCTGGCGGTACTGAGCCTTGCTCAAGTGTTCTTCCAAGTTGACGTGCAGGGCAGAACCACCGGTAAGGTGCTCGATGTATTCCTTGCCGTGCAGACGGAACTTGTCTATTGTGTTGATGTCCTTGTCTTCCACAACGAAGAAATAGCTGTTGTAGCAATCGCGAGGAACGAAATATCCGTCTTCCTTGTCCCATTTTGCGTGCTTAACGCCAACGTTTTCGGCAGGAATCATTTCGCAGTTGAACATCAGTTCCTTGGTGCGGTACTTCTTGTTGTAGGTTTCGATAAGTCCGAGTACGTTCTTTACATAGTTGCGGTACTGTGCGTTGTCGCTGATTTCCATGCCGAGGTATTCGGCCGATTCTACAAGACCGTTGACACCTATTGTAAGGTACTGGCGACTTATATTTATGAAGCCAGCGTCGAACAATGGAAGCATACCCTTGCTGAGCAAGTACTTGAGGTTTTCGTTGTATGCAGTCTGAACCTTGTGCATAAGGTCAACAACTTCTTCAACGAAACTGAGGAACGGCATCTTTTCCTTCTTTTCGTACTGTATGCAGCGGTTAAGGTTGATAGTGAGCACGCTCTTCGAACCTGTTGAAACACCGCCGGCACCAAGCGTATAGCTGAACTCGTTGTCGGTGATTTCGTTGCGCAGACGGCAGCAGCTGCTCAATGAGTCGGCATTGTCGCTGATGTAGGTGAAGAAGGAGTGACCTTCGGCGTACATTTCGGCAGTGAAGTCACCGTATTCCTTGTCGCGAACGTCGCCGTCTTCCGAAAGAAGAGCCATAGTCTCGACGGGGAAGGTGAGGACTGTCTTTGTACGTTCCTTGTTGAACCACTTCATGAAACGCTTCTGCAACCAGTTGAGCGATTCCCAGTCGGGCTGTGAACCGTCGGGGAAGCGGAAGTCGCCGAACAAGCTCTGGAAGTAGAACTTGTCGTAGTATGAGATGTTCCAGAATACCGACTGGAAGTTACGTGCGCCTGTCGGCTGGTTGATAGAATATACTATCTGTTCGAAGCAGTCGGTGATAACCTTGTCGATTGTACGTTTCTTGAGCGAAAGGTCAACA
>CACWOG010000162.1 GCA_902762455.1 uncultured Bacteroidia bacterium
CATATAAGCTTGTCGATTGCGAATGTAATTCTGTAGGCATATCCAAGTTCATCGCCAAAAGCGAACGACTTGCTGTCTGGACTCGATGCAAGAGCAGAAATGTTGAAACTTCTTGGCACAAGGCGTTTTTCCATCTTGTAGCTCGGCAGTCGCCAGATGCTGACAGAACGGTCGGCAGAAGCAATTGCAACCATATTGCCCTGCTTCGAGAAACTTATGTCGTTTATAGGCAAACTGTGAACATTCTCAAAATGTTGCAGGTTCATAAGGTTGTTGCAGAAATACAATCCACCGTTTTCGTCGCCAGCGATAATGTATTTGCGGTCTTCGGATTCGGATGCGTAGGTGAACTTTGTGTATGCGTTGCGGTTGAACAATGCACCTCCGTTAATGTTTTTTAGCGACGAGTTCCTAATCTTGAAGTTTGCCGACATTTTCTTGGGCGGTACGCCGTGCGAAGCTTCGCTGGTCTCAAGTGTATTCGGGTCGAAGCAGATGGCGTTGTCGGTGTTGCTTGCATACAGTTTTCCGTCGTCATCGAATCTTATTCCCGTTACAAGCTTTTTGCCGGGGAACTTTGTCCTGTAGAAAACCTTACCTGCTACTATGTCGTAGATTATTATTTCGTTGTTATCGTCGGCACTTGCTATGTAGCGACCAGTGTTATCCCATTCAACGAACATAATGCTACCGGAGTGTCCAGACTGGATTACTGGTACAACATCCTGAGCATTAAGCGATATTGATGCGCATATTAATGAAATAAGCGATATTAAAAATAAATTCCTCATAACTTTTATTTTTTGTATTGTTGTAAAATCTTTGCTTCTGTTATTTTGTTAGTTCTAATCAAGTAGGTAACACCGGCACCATATTCCAATGCAAAATTAGCCTTGCCAATACTGCTGACGTCAGGAACAATTCCGAAAAGTGAAATCATAAACGAATTGCCAATGTAGAAGTCCAAACCAAGTCTCGGATCGATGTGAAATTTCAAGTCGCGGAGACGTTGTGCGGGATAATTGTTGCCGAAATTCATTTCGTCACCATCTGCTATGTCTTTCAAGTCAACGAAAGCAGCATTGTTGTTATCGGTTAATTCAAACGAGCCATATACCATATATTTGAAGTTGGCTCCTAGGCTGAACGACATGTGCAGTCTTCCTAGATAGAAATGCGGTCTGTACAGAACTTGTACCAGTGGGGAATATGTTGTGGAGTTCAGACGTATCTCATTTTTTGGATATGTGGTAACATTGTCCCTATCTCTTATGTCAGAACTAGATAACAGGTTAATCTTGCTCGTCCTGTATTCGAGGCCGAGTGCTATAATGAACCTATGCCTTTTTATGCCCATATCGAATGGAATATAGACAGTTCCACCGAAAACATCGGTTTCTTCTGTCATTCTAAGTTGATACTGCTCGCCATTGAATTTTAATTTCATGTCATCGTTAGGCGAAAAGTATGTTGAACCCAAAAATACTTCTACTCCGAATCCATTTACCATTTTCTGAGAAAATGCTAATGTCGGCAAAAGCGTGATTAATAGAACGATAAACTTTTTCATCTGTTAACAGTTTTCAAAATTTCTTGCAAAGATACAATTATTTTTGTATGTTATTGCGTAATACTTACTTTTTTTATGACGCTAGGGTTGTTTTTTATGAATTGGTTGATTTCGTCGTTGTTTACATCGATTAGCTTTGTTCTCGACACCATCTTTATACCCTTGTTCATCGAAGAACCGCTAACAAGTGTTATGCAAAGTTCGGTCTTGCCCTTGCATTTCTCGATGATATTGTAGAACTCTTTTCTGAAATTGGAGTCGATACCGTCGGTGTCGAAATACATATTGATTGACTTGATGTCAACATCCTGAAGCGGTCTGATGTTGGAATATACGGCAGACATGATTATTTCTTTGTTCTTGTCGTCCTTTTTCTTGTCGTTGTTGAAGAAATTCCTTTCCTTGATTTCGACGTCCATTATTATGGAATGACCTTCGACGAGGTTGGCCTTGTAGGCGGTGTAATCTTTGCCGAACAGTGCGAATTTCAGTTCGCCGTAGTAGTCGATTATTGTGTATTCTCCAAAAAAGTTGCCGTTTTTCGACGTTCTTTCTGTGCTTTTGGTAATATAGCCAACGACAGTGAATTTTGTCTTCGAATTCTTCTCTTCAATTACTTTGGCGGCGATGTCCAAGTGCGCGATGTTTGAGTTGTCGATGAAAAACTTGAACTTGTCAAGCGGATGTGACGACAGGTAAATGCCGAGTACAGAATATTCGTTCTTGAGCAGAATTGGCATATACATCATCTTGTCTATACGTGGTGGCAGTTTCGGTAATGCTATTGAGAATGACGTTGTAGCACCGAACAGCGACATTGTGTTGTCGTTTTTCTGCTGTTGTACCGAACGACCGAACTTTATAAGCATATCAAGTGACGATTCTCCTTTTTCACCAAAGTCTGATACAATCTGGTCGCGCGATGTGGAGTTTGGATTTGTTGGTGTGTTGAAACTGTCGAATGCTCCGCCGAAAGCCAATGCTTCAATGGTTTTCTTGTTGACAGACTGCAGGTTGACACGCGATACGAAGTCGAAGATGTCCTTGTATGGTCCGTTTGCTTCGCGCTCCGAGATTATTGACATCACAGCGCCTTCGCCAACGCCTTTTACACCGCCGAGTCCGAAGCGAATGTCGCCGCTCTTGGTAACAGTGAAGTTGAGGTCACTTTCGTTAACATCTGGCAGCAATACATTAATCTTCATACTCTTGCATTCGCTCATAAGTTTGGTGACTTCGGTAATGTCGTCCTTGTTGAGCGTGAGGTTGGCTGCCATAAATTCTGCTGGGTAGTGCGCCTTGAGGTATGCTGTCTGGTACGAAACCCAAGCGTAGCAGGCTGCGTGAGATTTGTTGAATGCATAGGATGCAAATTTTTCCCAATCTCCCCAAATCTTCAACAGAATCTTCTCGTCGTGACCATTTTTCTTGCCGCCTTCGATAAATTTGGGTTTCAAATTCGCCAACATCGCAGCAATCTTCTTACCCATCGCCTTACGGAGCGAGTCGGCCTGACCACGTGTGAATCCTGCCAACAGACGGCTAAGAAGCATCACCTGTTCCTGATACACAGTGATTCCGTAGGTGTCCTTCAGGTACTTTTCCATTATTGGAATATCGTAGGTAATAGGCTCCTTTCCGTGCTTGCGGGCGATAAACTGCGGAATGTATGCGATAGGTCCCGGACGGTATAGTGCGTTCATTGCGATGAGGTCTTCTATCACAGATGGCTGGAGTTCGCGCAGGTATTTCTGCATTCCGGGCGATTCAAACTGGAATATCCCGATAGTTTTTCCAGCGCAGTAAATCTTGTATGTCTCCTTGTCGTCGATTGGAATGCTGTTTATGTCAAGGTCAATTCCTTTTGATTTCTTGATGTTCGCAACGGCTTCCTTCATTATCGATAGGGTGATAAGTCCGAGAAAGTCCATCTTTATCAGTCCTACGCTTTCGATGACGTGACCGTCGTACTGGGTTACAGGTACGCGTCCTTCGGTCTCCTTGTCCTCGATGGTGCTAATAGGTGCGAACTTGCTGAGGTCGTCGGCTCCGATGATGAATCCGCAGGCGTGTATTCCCACCTGACGGATAGTGCCTTCCAGTTCCTCGGCGTATTCAATCATAGTGGCAGCATTGCGGTCGTCTCCTTCGACAATCTGCTTTATTTCAGGGACATACTTTATGCAGTTCTTGAGGTTGACCTTGGGATTCTTACCTTTTTCGTCCTTTATTTTGTCATCGAACTTGTCGGGAATGAGCTTCTTTATTTCGTTGACACGTTCCAAAGGTACTCCCTGCACGCGACCAACATCGGCTATTGCCGACTTGGTTGCCATAGTTCCGTAGGTTATGATATGGGCGACCTTTTCTGCTCCGTATTTATGTGTTACCCAGTCGAGCACCTTTCCTCGTCCAGCATCGTCGAAGTCAACGTCAATATCGGGGAGGGATATACGGTCGGGGTTGAGGAATCGCTCGAACAGAAGGTCGTACTTCAGTGGGTCGAGGTCGGTAATCCAGAGGCAATAGGCAACCACAGAACCTGCAGCCGAACCACGTCCCGGACCAACCCACACGCCGAGTTCTTCTCTTGCACCACGTATATAGTCTTGAACTATAAGGAAGTAGCCAGGGAAACCCATAGTCTTCATTATGTGTAGTTCGAACTTAATTCTATCGATTTGTTCTTTGGTAAGTTCTTCGCCGTAACGCTTATGTGCGCCTTCCCATGTCAATTTTGCAAGGTAGTCGGCTTCGAGTTTTATTCGGTACAGCTTTTCGTAACCGCCAATTTTCTTGATTTTTTTCTCTGCTTCTTCCTGCGACATCACGACGTTGCCGTTTTCGTCTTGGGTAAATTCGTTGAAAAGGTCTTCGTGAGTGAATTTATGGCGATATTCTTCCTCTGTGCCAAAGTCTTCTGGAATCGGGAAAGCTGGCATAATAGGTCCCGAGTCGATGTCGTAAACCTCAACTTTGTCGGCGATTTCCATTGTGTTTTCCAATGCTTCTGGCAGGTCGGAGAAGATGGCTTCCATTTCTTCGGGCGACTTAAGCCATTCCTGCTTGGTGTAAGCCATTCCGCGGTTGGGTGCGTTCAATTCTGTCTGCGTGCTGAGGCAGATGAGTCGCTCGTGGGCTTCGCCGTGTTCTTCCTCCACGAAATGCACGTCGTTGGTGGCGATAATCTTGATGTCGTGCTTACGGGCAAGTTCCACCAGCACCTTGTTTACGACGCATTGTTTTTCGTAGGTGTCGCGTGCACCGCCTGGCTTGTCGGTCTTGTGTCGCTGCAGTTCGATGTAGAAATCGTCGCCAAACACGTGTTTGAACCATAGTACCGATTCTTCGGCCTTGTCGAGTTTGTTGGCGATTATAAATTGTGGAATCTCTCCACCGAGGCAGGCGGAACTTGCAATTATTCCCTCGTGGTATTTTTCAAGTACTTCCTTGTCGATTCGAGCCGAGCCGTAGTAGCCGTCAATGAATGCAATCGACGAGAGTTTGCAAAGGTTCTGGTATCCCTTTTTGTTTTTTGCCAATAATATTAAATGGTATCCGCTGTTGTCCACGATTTTCATCTTTCCTGTTTCGGGCGATGCTTCGCGGTAGTCCTTGTCCTTTAGCTTCAGGCCACGGCGTGCGCAGTAGGCTTCAATTCCGATTATCGGCTTGAAAATCTGTTTCTTCAGTTCTTCAATCTTTTGTGTTGCATTGGATTTTTCCTCTTCAGTGGCATCCTCTTTTGCAAGAATCTTCTCCTGTTCCTTGATTTTATCCTTGGTTTTTC
>CACWOG010000163.1 GCA_902762455.1 uncultured Bacteroidia bacterium
CCGACCATACCTACGACGGACTTACTCCGCTCTACGCCGAAGACATTGCCGACTTCATCCTCTACATCGTAACCCGTCCTGCACACGTCTGCATCAACGATATGATTGTGATGCCGGCTGCTCAGGCAAACTCAACTGTGAATTTCCGTAAAAAATAAATAGTATGATTACCTTTTTTATAGCCATTGCGGTGCTGATTGTCGGTTATTTCCTCTACGGAAAGTTGGCCGAGCGTATTTTCGGCATCGACAAGAACCGCGTAACGCCAGCCGTCAGTATGGCCGATGGCGTTGACTACATCCCAATGAAACCGTGGCGAATCTTTATGATTCAATTCCTCAACATTGCTGGAGTTGGACCAATATGCGGTGCCATTATGGGTGCAAGGTTCGGTACTGCATCTTTCCTTTGGATAGTGTTCGGAAGTATTTTTGCAGGAGCCGTCCACGATTTCTTTGCAGGAATGATTTCGCTGCGCAACAAAGGTTGCAGTCTGCCCGAAATCCACGGCGACTACCTCGGCAACGGCGTGAAGCAGTTTATGCGCGGCTTTATGGTCATACTGATGATTCTTGTCGGTGTGGTATTTGTGAATACGCCTGCAACTCTGCTCAATACGCATTTCACTCCAAACTGGAACATCTACATCTGGGTAGGGATAATTTTGTTCTACTACTTGATTGCCACATTGTTACCAATCGACAAGGTAATCGGACGCATATATCCGATTTTCGGCATTCTGTTGCTCGGAATGGCTGTTGCTATTGTGGTGGCGTTCATTTGCTATCAACCAGCAATTCCGGAATTGTGGGACGGTCTTGAAAATCGTCACCCTGCAGCCGAAACCAATCCGATTTTCCCGATGATGTTCATTTCCATCGCCTGCGGTGCAATTTCGGGTTTCCATGCTACGCAGTCGCCGCTTATGGCTCGCTGTATGGTAAACGAGAAACAAGGACGACCGATTTTCTATGGCGCAATGATAACCGAAGGCATTGTGGCTCTCATCTGGGCTGCTGCCGCTGCTTATTTCTTCTCGCCCGAAAGCGGAATCGACACTGCTGGCAAGAGCGGTCCGGCAATGGTCGGACTTATTGCCGAGACTTGGTTCGCACCTGTGATTGCTGTGATTACAATTCTTGGCGTTATTAGTGCAGCAGTTACTTCGGGCGACACGGCTTTGCGTTCGGCACGCCTTATAATCGCCGATTTCATGCATTCCGACCAGAAGCCAATAAAAAATAGGCTCATAATTGCTGTTCCGATGTTTGCTGTAACTGCCGGAATTTTGATTTACAGTCTCGCTTCGCCTGAAGGATTCGATGTAATCTGGCGTTACTTCGCTTGGGCAAATCAGGTTTTGTCGGTGTTCACATTGTGGGCAATAACGGTTTATTTGGCAATAAAGAAGAAATTCTACTGGATAACTTTGGTTCCAGCCTTGTTTATGACAATGGTTTGCTCCACATTCATTTTCATTGCCGAGAAGGAAGGCTTCGGATTAGGAAAGGCAATTTCGTACTCATTGGGTGGAGTTGTTACTGTTGCAGCTTGCGTGGGATTTTTCATTTGGAAACATTTCCGCGCAGCAAAGTCGGTAGTAAAAGAAGATTAATTTTAAAAGCTTAAAATATGAAAAGAATATTTGTGATATTAATGATGGCAGCTTGCTTCTGTGGTTGCGATATTTTGCTTTCGACAACTGGCGGTTCGACGCTTGGTTCTATGTCGCAGACTGAATTGGGCAAGGCAGTAAAGGAACTTTTGCAGGTTAGTGCCGACAATTCGTTGGCAAAACTGGGTGTAAACAATGGTTTTTATCAGAACAATGAAGTTAAGATTCCATTTCCGCCAGCACTGAAAAAGGTGGAGGACAAGCTGAAACAGGTTGGCTTTACAAATCAGGTGAACCAGTTTACCGAAAAGTTGAATCGTTCTGCCGAAGATGCAGCATCGGGCGTAAAGGAAATTTTCAAGACAGCAATTACACAGATGACCATAAACGATGCCTTAGGCATAATCATGGGCAACGAAGATGCTGCAACACAGTATATGCGCAAGACGACGACTGCTGCTATAACCTCAAAGGTTTCATCGGTTGTGGCAAAATCGAACGAAAAAATCAAGCTGGCTTCGTACTGGACTCCGCTGGCAAACAAATACAATACAGTAATGATGTTGACTGGTGGTGCTCAAGTGAATACAGACCTTACGCAGTATGTAACCGAGAAGGCTGTCGAAGGTATTTTCAAGACCATGGCAAAGGAGGAGAAGGTAATTCGTACAAAGACTTCTGCTCGTACAACTTCTTTGCTTCAGAGGGTTTTTGGCGGTTCAAGCACTTCTACATCATCGGGTTCGAGTTCTGGCAGTACTGCAACCAAGAGTGGCACGTCAACAACTACGAGCGGAGGAAAAGTCAATTCTGGTTCAAGTTCGGGAAGTTCAACTTCTGGAGGAGGAAAGACGGTTATAAAGAAGAATTAATATAATAATAGGTATAGTCGAGGATGCTATAATTTGCAATCTATGTCAAATCAGAATCCGGAGCAGATTGCTCGTGACATAATAGATGCTAAACTTGAGAAATCAGGCTGGATTGTTCAGTCGAAAGACAAAAAGGATTTTTCGGCGGGGATTGGCATTGCTCTTCGCGAATACCAGACTAGTGCTGGTTATGCCGATTATGCATTGTTTGTTGATAGGAAACCTATCGGCATAATAGAGGCAAAGCGCGACGAAGTTGGCGTAAACCTTGATATGGCTGCCGATCAGTCATTTGATTACGCGAATGCCAAGTTGAAATATTTTGACAATGACACTTTGCCGTTTATCTTTGAATGTACGAGCAAGATAATTCGCTTCGCCGACCTTCGCGACCCCAAGCCGCGGCACAGGGAAATTTTTGCGTTCTTCAGACCTGAAACTTTGCGCGAATGGCTAAAGACGAACAGAAGTCTGCGTTCGCGATTGCAGGATTTCCCCGAACTCGATACCACAGGTTTGCGCCCTGCCCAGATTTCGGCTGTGAACAATCTGGAAGCATCTTTCAAGGCTAACCGTCCGCGTGCGCTCATTCAGATGGCGACGGGTGCAGGAAAGACTTTTACTGCCATTACTTTCATTTACCGCTTGCTGAAGTTTGCCAAGGCGAAACGCATTCTCTTCCTTGTGGATACCCGAAATTTGGGTGAACAGGCTGAGCAGGAGTTTATGAACTTCCGTCCCAACGATGACAACCGCAAGTTTACGGAACTATATAATGTACAGCGACTTTCGTCTGATTATATTGCAGGCGACAGCCAAGTGTGCATTTCTACAATACAGCGGCTATATTCGATACTGAAAGGCGAAAAATTGGATGAATCTGCCGAGGATACCAATCCTAACGAAACCAGCACCTGGCTACAGCAGAAACTGGCCGAGAAAAAAGCGGTTGATCTGGAATATTCGCCCAAAGTGCCTATAGAACAGTTCGATTTTATCATAATTGACGAGTGCCACCGCAGTATTTACAATATATGGATGCAGGTTCTCGATTATTTTGATGCGTTTCTTATCGGCTTGACCGCAACACCCGACAAACGTACTTTAGGATTTTTCAACCAGAATCTGGTGAGCGAATACACCTACGAGCAGTCGGTAGTTGACGGTGTAAATGTGCCATACGATGTATATTCAATCGAGACCGAAATCAGCAAGAACGGCAGCAAGATAAAGGCTGGTTGGTACATCGACCATAGGGACAAGCTTACGCGCAAGACCGTATGGCAGCAGGTGGACGAAGATATTGAATACAGCAAGAAGGACCTTGACCGTTCTGTGGTGAATCCCAGCCAGATACGCACGGTGATACGGAAATTCCGCCAGGCGTTGATGGAAGAAATTTACCCAGACCGCTACGATGAAAGCGGACAGTACGAAGTACCAAAGACTTTGATATTCGCCAAGACCGACAGCCATGCCGACGACATTATAAAGATTGTGCGACAGGAGTTTGACGAGGGTGATGACTTCTGCAAGAAGGTGACATACAGGATTGACGAAGACCCCAAGTCGCTGCTCAACCGTTTCCGCAACGACTATTATCCGCGAATTGCAGTTACGGTGGATATGATTGCCACCGGCACCGATGTAAAGCCGCTCGAAGTGCTTCTGTTTATGCGCGATGTTCGCAGTTCCAACTATTTCGAGCAGATGAAGGGACGCGGTACGCGCACCATAAATCCAGATTCGTTGCAGATGGTTAGCCGTGCGGCGCAGGCAAAAACTCACTTTGTGATAGTTGATGCGGTTGGCGTTACTCAGACACGAAAGACCGACAGCCGTCCGCTGGAGCGCAAACCTTCGGTGCCGCTGGGCGATTTGCTTGGTGCGGTAACTATGGGTATTGCCGAGGAAGATTTGTTTACTTCGTTGGCAAACAGACTATTGCGACTAAGCCATGAGGTGACGAAGAAAGAAGCCGAACACATTATGGAATTGTCAAAGGGCAAGACATTGGGAC
Source organism: uncultured Bacteroidia bacterium (assembly GCA_902762455.1). GTDB lineage: Bacteria > Bacteroidota > Bacteroidia > Bacteroidales > ML635J-15 > Bact-19. Next base: position 4,508 of record CACWOG010000163.1, read on the forward strand.
AGATGAGTGCTGAACTTCTTGCCGCTTTCGACCCCGACAAGATTGACCGAGAAGCGCAACCCGAACTGCAGAAAATAAGCCGTGCCGACATGACGCCTGCCATAGAGGAGAAAATCCGTGCCGAGGCGCAGAAGCGCTTGGCAGATACAGCATCACTGACTTTCAACGGCGAACTGAACGAATATATTGTAAAGGTGCGCACCTTGCACGACCAGAAGATTGACAGCATAAATATCGACTCAGTAGTTTCGAGCGGATTCAATAGTTTTACTCTCGAAAAGGCGCAGGAGACGGTGCGCGACTTTGCCGAATACCTTGAACAGCACAAGGACGAGATAATGGCGTTGAGCATTTTCTACAACCAGCCGTACAACCGCCGCAACCTAACGCTTAAGATGGCGCAGGAACTTCTCGAAAAACTGAAGCAGGACAAGCCTATGCTTGCGCCTATGTATGTGTGGGATGCCTACTGCACGGTGGAAAAAATAAAGACAAGCAGACCGTTGTCGGAACTTGCTGCCTTGGTTTCGCTTGTGCGCCATGCCTGTGGTATCGACAAGAAACTTTCGGCATTCGACAGCATTGTGAATGCCAATTTCCAGCGCTGGATATTGCGGCAGAATGCAGGAAACCACACCCGATTCACGCCCGAGCAGGTAGAATGGCTACGAATGATAAAGGAACACATTATCAGCAGTTATCACCTCGACCTCGACGACCTTGACTACACGCCTTTCGATGCCCGTGGCGGACGCGGCAAGATGTACCAGTTGTTTGGAGAGG
>CACWOG010000164.1 GCA_902762455.1 uncultured Bacteroidia bacterium
GTTGGATATCAATGAGCACGGCACGATCCGTTTCAATGAACTGCATCGCGTCATTCCTGATATCAGCACGCGCGTATTAAGTAGTACGTTGCGCACGCTCGAAGCGGATGACCTCATCGTCCGCAAAGTTTATCCGGAGATTCCGCCTCGCGTGGAGTACAGCCTCTCGCCGATGGGCAAGGAACTGGTGCCTATTGTGCAGGAACTGACGGCATGGGCATCTAAGAACCTGCCGACGATCATGAAGCATCGTCAGCAGTTCGAGGCGTAATTCTTTCCGACCGACGTAGCTCTGGAGATGAGAAAAATGTATGTGTTTTGAAGCGTTGGCGCATATTTTTGCTGCGGAATGAAATGGAGCAACGCAAAAATTGTGACAACGCATAATTTAGCGGAAAACAATGGAAAATATTACAAGACCGTATTATTCCGTTCCGAAAATATAATGGCGGAAGAGCGTCTTTGCAGCTTCAACGCCAAGCATCTTACTGATGGTGTCGAAGGCTGGTCCGCCATTGCTGATTAGCCCTTCAACATATATGCGGTTTCGAGCGGTCTTGGCGGCAGAATCCACATTGCTGGCAGTGGGAAACATATCGATGTATGCAGATGTCATTTCGGAGACTAATGCCGACAGGCGCGACGCTGCCCCAACCTTGGCGGTGCTTGGCGGAAGACGAAGATTGTCGTACCACGCTGGCTTCAGAGGCTTGTCCTTCAAATCGCGGTAAGTATCTTTTACGGCTTGCATTGCCGACAAATCGACAGGATTCAGTTGCGTATCGTAAACCTCCTCAATCAAAATCCGTTTTCCGAAAGCGCTTATAAGGTCGTATGAATAAAGCGGAAGGTCTTTCGCGTATGGATAAACCTTGGAAAGTAAATTCCTGCGCGGGACTATAAAACCCTCTCTCAAAAAACTGACAGAAGACTATATGTTGCCAAAACATTTTGAGGATTTATGCATTTTTAGCAAAAAACATTTTGAGGATTTATGCACTTTTGGTAAAAACATTTTGAGGATTTATGCATTTTCTCCCAAAAACATTTTGAGGATTTGTGCATTTTTAGCAAAAAACATTTTGAGGAAACCAAAAAATAACATACCTTTGCACCACGAAATCAACATGTTAGTCAATTATGGCATTCAAAAGAAAATTATACAATGAAATGTTGCGTTGGAAAGAGTCCAGAAAAGGCACATCGGCATTGCTTATAAAGGGAGCACGGCGAGTGGGAAAATCTACCTTAGCGGAAAACTTTGCAAGGAAAGAATACAAATCCTACATCCTAATTGACTTTTCGAAAACCTCGAAACAGGTTGATGCTCTTTTTGAAGACATGATGAACTTGGATATGTTTTTCTTTCAACTGCAGAACATATTCGGTGTCAAACTTCACGAGCGCAAATCTGTAATTATTTTCGACGAGGTACAGATGCAACCTTTGGCACGACAGGCAATCAAGCATCTGGTAAAGGACGGACGATACGACTACATAGAAACGGGGTCTCTGCTTTCCATCAAGAAAAATGTGGAAAACATTGTCATCCCGAGCGAAGAAACCCGCTTGACCCTATATCCGATGGATTACGACGAATTCTGCTGGGCTACAGGCGATACGGTGTCGTCTGAGTTTCTCCGCCAAGCATTCGAAATGAAACACGAAGCTGGCAATGCAGTACACCGCAAATGGATGCGCGACCTTCGACTATATATGCTCATCGGTGGTATGCCTCAGGCAGTTGACGCATACAACAAAACAAACAACCTTCAGGAAGTGGACAATATCAAACGGGAGATTCTTCAGCTATACGACGACGACCTGTACAAAATAGACTCAACAGGCAGGGCATCACAATTATTTGCTGCAATTCCAGGTCAGTTGAGCAACAATGCAGGTCGCTACCAAGTGTCGAGCGTACTTGAAAACCAGAATGCCGAGCGCGTAAGTTCTGTTGTTGCCGATATGGTTGACAGTATGGTTATCAATCTGTCGTTTCATGCCAACGACCCTAATGTCGGACTTGGTATGAGCAAGGATTTGTATCGGTACAAAATGTTTGTCGGCGACACGGGCTTGTTCGTAACATTGGCATTCAAAGACAAATCATACACAGAAAACCTTGTATATCAAAAGCTTCTCAGCGATAAACTTAATGCAAACCTAGGCTATGTTTACGAAAATCTTGTTGCTCAGATGCTGAAAGCAAATGGCAATGAGCTTTTCTACTATACCTTCCCTACAGAAAACGGAAAACACAACTACGAGATTGACTTTCTGTTGTCACGCGGCAACAAGATCTGCCCAATAGAAGTAAAATCGTCTGGCTACCGCTCGCACAAGTCGCTTGATGTCTTCTGCGATAAATATTCCTCGCGCATCTCCGACCGCATACTGCTCTACACCAAAGACTATCAGCAGGACGGAGAAACCACCTGTATGCCAGTGTATTTTACGCAATTCTTGTAAATCGGGTTAACCTCTGCGACAAGTCACATTTCTTCGCCTTGCATCCGCTTAAATTCCTCACAGAAAGCATACAACGGGATACATTCCAACCAATCTTGACTTATACGCGGTTTCATCGACAGGCGTATGCCACGCAAATCAGGATGGTTCTGTATAAATGTCTTCATCGATTTTGACTGCAGGTTTTCTTCCGACTTTGCCTCCACTGGATAAACCGTAGAACCTATTTGCACAACGAAATCAAGTTCTACCCTCGAATCTTCTGCACTATGGTAAAATACGGGCAATCCTGTTCCCATCAACTGAGCCGCTACATACAATTCGGTAAATGCACCCTTGTATTCGCTAAAAATTTCATTACCAACAAGTACAGCAGATGCAGGCGCATCAACCATAGCACCCATCAGACCGACATCCAGCAAAAATAACTTGAAAGTATTGGAATCCTCATAAAATTTCAATGGCATTTTTACCGCCGTTGTCCGACAAATCTTATACACAAGACCAGCATCAACCAGCCATTGTATTGCTACTTCGAAAGCCGCTGCCCTTGCGCCTTTTTTCAATGCTCCATATATGAATTTCTTGTTTTTCTTAGCCAATTGCGACGGAATGCTCTGCCATACCATACGGATACGCGGCACTTCGTTCTGTGGAGCATACTTGGAAAAGTCGTGTTCATAGTCGGCGAGAATCTTTTTTTGAACTTGGCGGACATCTTTCAATCCTCCATTGTCCAAATACGCCAATACCGCAGCCGGCATTCCGCCCACATAATAGTATTGCCGCAACAAGTCGATGTATTCCTTTTCCAGAAGATTAATAACCGACCAGTCGCCACGCAAAAGCTCATCGGCCATCTGCTCACGACCGACTGCACGAAGAAATTCCTCAAAGTTCATCGGATACAACCTGATAATGTCCACTTTGCCCACAGGAAAAGAACTTTGCTTATGCAACGATATTCCAAGAAGCGAACCTGCAACCGCTATATGTATGTCGGGCGCATCCTCACAAAAGTATTTCAAGGCAGTAAGTGCCTGCGGACATTCTTGAATCTCATCAAGAATTATCAATGTATCGTTTGGGGTAATGTCAACATTCGACAACGCCGACAACGCTCGCAACAATTGTTCCACACTTCCGCCATTGACGAAAACCTCTCGAGCCTTTTCGTGACGGTCGAGACTAAACATAACCTTCTTCTTGTATTCACGCTTTGCGAACTCATTTAGTAGCCATGTTTTTCCAACCTGTCTGGCACCATTTACAATCAAAGGCTTCCTATTCTTACTATTCTTCCATTGTATCAATAAGTTATATCCTATCCTCTCCATAGTATTGACATTTTTCTGCACGACTTTTCGCCGCAAAGATACACTTTTCTGCACGACTTTCAAACAAAATCATACATTTTTCTGCACGACTTTTTGCTGAATGTTGACATTTTTCTGCACGAGTTTTTACCATCTCACAGCAACTCGCACAATGTTTTGGAGTAATATACGCCTTGGGGAGAATCGCCGGATGTGTATTCTCGCAAAAAATAATTTAATTTATTGATTATTAAAATAAAATATGTATTTTTGCACAAAATATTTATGCGAATATAATAAGCAAATTGTATATTATAAACTATGAATCAAATAGTTGAATACATAAAGAAAGAAATAGGAATAGATGTTGAAATATCACCTTTTGATACATACAATGCAAAAGATTTTCCAACATTCTTAACAAGCACATATACTTTTTATAAAGGAGTTATATCTGGAAACAGCGTGGTATTTGCAAGATTGAAATCAGAAAACATTCTTGCGCCGAGCAACTATGCAAAGCACGAAAAAATAGTAAAGCGAACTTGCCAATGCCCTGTAATATTTGTGTTTGACAAGATTCAAAGCTATAATAAGTCTCGAATAATTTCGCTCGGCATCAACTTTATTGTGCTCGACTCACAAATATATATGCCGGAACTATTCATAATCCTATCAAATAAAGGTTCAGTGGCAAGGAATAACAATCCATCAAATTATTTGACTCCCACGGCGCAGGAAATATTGCTTTTGTATTTTTATGAAAACGCAAACAAATTCTTGTACAAGCAGATACAAGATGCTCTTGTTATGCCATATCCAACAGTTTGCCGAGCAATAGAACAACTAGAGGCTCTTGGCGTTTGTAAGGTTTTAGGTTTACGCAATAAGGTTGTATGTTTTGAAGAAAACAAAAGAAATCTTCTCGAAAAGGCCTTGCCGATAATGAAATCGCCAGTAAAAAGAGTGATATATTCAGCCCAATATCCACAAAATGCACACAAGGCGGGAATAACAGCATTGTCGGAATACACAATGATAAGCCCAGACGAATACGAATATGCGGCCATCAGTTATGAAGAATACAAAAAAATGGAATCATTTTCCGATGAAGACGACAATCTTCCTGTGCATATAGAAGTATGGAACTATAATCCCGACTTATTTGCAAAGAATGGCATTGTTGACAAGATTTCGCTCTACCTTTCACTAAAGGACACCTGCAACGAACGCATACAATATGAATTAAAACAAATGATACAGCAATTATGGTAAGAGGTCTCGACACATTTAGAACTTGGTTCAAGGATTATTCCGACAACTACATAATAATAGGCGGCACGGCTTGTGATGCAGCATTGAGTGATGCAGGTCTTACTGCCAGGGCAACAAAAGATATTGATATTATCCTTATT
>CACWOG010000165.1 GCA_902762455.1 uncultured Bacteroidia bacterium
CAATACGGAGCATACCGAATTTGAAATGCCTAAGCCAATATTCGACCGTACCTACGACCTGATAAGCTACAATGTTGATAACGAATGGATGACTTTGCTCGATACACCGTTTGTGGCTCTTTCGGATTCTCGTTTCGTCAGGATGGATGTCGAAATGACTTATATGCAGAAGGATACTGCCGACGATTTTCTCATTGCTTTGCAAGCGTTTGATGCTAACGGGGAGTCGTACGATTGGCGCGAGGCTAGGGTGAAGAATTTCTCGGTTCCTGTAAACGATAGTGTACGCAGTATTTTGATACCGATGAGGTACGAGCTGATATTCAAGGATTCACGCAAGCTTTCGGATTATTCTGTTAAGTCTTTCCTGTGGAATATCGACCATGTAAAGTCGGTACGACCACTGAGTGCGAGGATTAGGCTTACGCCCGACAACAAGTATATCTATTCGTATGCTGAGGAGTTGGAGTAGGAGTGGGAGACTGTCGATATTTTAGTTGGTTCCGACTAAAAAAGTTTTAGTTATCTTTGCAAAAAATGTAATAGGTTATTTATATATTTAAATAGGTATATATGAGTTCGGATTTTGGAAAATGGATTGCAATTTTGGCTTTGGTGCTGATATCGGTTGTTTTGTTTTCGTGCAGCTCGAAAGATAAGGCAGATGCGGGAAAAATCAAAGAGGACAGGGCGGTTGCCGACAGTATTGTCGAGGACAGCATTGTGGAAGATACCTCGTTGAAGATTGCAGATTGCGATTTTATGTATTTCAGAGGAAATAAGTTCTGCTTTTTCAGTATGGAACGAATGGATTCTGTTGTGTATGAAGGCGAAACCGATGAAATTGTAAATTATAGTTTTGTGCCGGGAACCTTGGGCTTGTATTATTCGGTATGCAAGGATAGTATGATGGTGTTAAAATTTATTGATTTCGATTCGGAAGAGCCTACTCCTAAGCATATTGTCAACTGGGGCTTGCCTTGCGATAGTTGCATAACCGAGACATACGGCACATATTCGGCGCTGAGGGTGAGCGATGACGGCAGATATTTCGGTGTGAACTACGATTTTAGCTGGGACGGCTACTGGTTTACAAAGATAAAGGTGTACGACAATGAATCGCAAAAGTTTGTGACTTCTCAAAATAATGAAAAACTGTATAGTTATTTTGAAAGCTCGTCAAACGATGAGGAAGACGAAGATGAAGAAGTAATTACTTACTCCAGTTTTTACGAGTCTGGTGCTGATGATGACGATGAAGAAAGAGAAGGCTCGTCGTATAACTACTATTACGGTTCGGAAGGAAATGGCGGAATTTGTCTTACCAACAAGTTGAAGTTTGAGTCGACGCCTGAAGAATTCAATTTTAGTGGAATTTCTCCCAAGGGCGACAGGGTAGTCTTTGGTGCTGTTACCGGCTGGGGCGATTTCCCGCATGGTCCGTACTGCATAGCAAGTCTTGACGGAAAATACCAGATGATTTTGGATGGTACAGATATTTCGTACGAAGAAGGTCCTTCGATGGCATGGCTCGACGATGGAACCTTCCTTTATATAGCAAATTTTATGGCTGATGTTGAAGGTTTCAAGCCGGCTATTATGGCTATTTCTCCCGATAGTACTAAGCCTGTAGAATTATTTAAGGTGTCGGAGTTTGTAATGTTGCCGAAGAAGGAATAAATGTCTTGCAGGCTGACAGGCTAGCTGTCTAACAGTCTAACAGCCTTTCAGCCTTCGAGTCTTTTAGTCTTTCAGTCTCCGTGCGTGAAATTTATTTGAATCTTTGGCTGTCTGTCGGAAATTTTATCTACCTTTGCCATCTTGTTTTAGAATGATTGTTGGATGAAGAAAATACTTATATTGGCATTGGTGTTTGCAATGGCTTTTGTCTCGTGCAAGGACAAGGATCCGTTGGATGGAGTTCCTGCGTATATCCGTGTAGATGAGGCTGTTGTTGATATTGTTGATCCCTTGCAGGGAACCGCCATACACAACATATCGGATTGTTGGCTGTCTGTAGATGGAACAACTGTCGGTGTTTTTGAAATTCCATTTGAAGTGCCGGTATTGGCAAGGGGCAATGTGCATATTGATATAGAACCTGGCATAAAGACATCCGGACTAGATGCCGACAGGGATGTATATACTATGCTTACCAATTATTATGTAGATACCGTGCTTACGCCAGATGCTACAATGAAGCTTACTCCGCATTATTCATATCGACAGGGGGTTAATTTCATTTTGGTTGAGAATTTCGATTTGCTTGGAACAAAGTTCGAGACATCCGATTCTAGCACTTATGCTTTTGTAACTACTCAGGATGGTGCTCTTGAAGGTTATTCTATGAAGGTGGAAATTCCTAAGGACGACTATAGTGGACATTTCGAATGTCGGACAACCGATGTGTTCCCAATTTCAGAGAATGGTGTGACGTTCCTTGAGATGAGTTATAAGTGCAACGATTATTTTAACTTCGGAATGTTTGGAGTCGTTGAAACTGCGACATCAACATCAGGTGTTCGCGAAAATGTTATTACATTATATCCGACCGATGGAAAATGGAAACGCATATACATAAATTTGAACTATGCTGTTACCAACTCCAGATCTAATTGTGGGCAGTTTCAGCCCTTCTATACTGCTGTGAGGATTGATACATTAAGTCCTGCCGGACAGAATACGGAGATATTTATTGATAACATTAAGTTGTTGCATATAGATAATTAGGAGATGCAGAAGGCCAAGCAAAATGCAATATATATTACTTTTGATTATCTTGCGGCCGCAGCTACATGGGGTCTTTTTTACTGTTACCGCAAGATTGAGATAGAACCGGTGAAATTAGGGTATTCTATTCCTCTTGATTTGGACTGGAAATTTTATGTTTCGTTAGTAGCAATTCCATTGTTCTGGCTTCTTTTGCATTTGATGAGCGGATACTATAGGGCTCCGTTCCGTAAGTCGCGTGTACACGAGTTGGGGACAACGGCTTGGGTAACTTTGTTTGGCGTAGTTATTCTTTTCTTTGTATTTGTACTCGATGATTGGGTGGAAAACTATACGCAGTATTACAAGATGTTCGGCTTGCTGCTCTTTATGCAGTTCACGTTCACATACATACCAAGGGTTATAATAACTACGATTACAAATGAGCGGGTACATACGCGCAAACTGCGCTTCAATACGCTTATGGTTGGTAGCAACGACAGGGCTGTGGAGCTTTATAGGGAGTTGGAGTCGCAGAACATTTCGGCTGGCTTGAATTTCATCGGGTTTGTCTATGTCGATAAGCAGGACAACTATCAGATGGAGAAGTATGTGCCCAATTTCGGCAGTGTTGATGATATTAGGGAGATTGTTGCAGCACGCAAGATAGAGGAGATTGTAATAGCTATCGAATCGAGCGAGCACAGCAAGATTGCATATATAGTTAACAAGTTGTACGGATTAAAGGTTTCGGTGAAAGTAATTCCCGATATGTATGATATGCTAATTGGCAAGGTGCGCATATCTTCGTTGATAGGTATGCCCCTGATTGAGATAAACCAGAGCATAATGCCGGTATGGCAGATTTTTGTCAAGAGGTTTTTCGACATTTTTCTGAGTATCTTGGCGATGATTTTGCTTTCTCCGCTTTATCTTGTGCTTGCAATTGCTGTTAAGATTAGTTCTAAAGGGCCAGTAATATATAGCCACGAGCGTATCGGTCGCTACCATAAGCCTTTCAGGATATACAAGTTCCGTTCTATGTATGTAAATTCAGAGCAGAATGGTCCAGCATTGAGCAAGAAGGATGACCCGCGCATAACGAAAATAGGCAAGTTTATGAGGAAAACCCGTCTGGATGAGACGCCTCAGTTCTTCAATGTACTACGTGGCGATATGAGCCTTGTCGGTCCGCGACCCGAGCGAAATATGGGTATGCGGAGAATGTTGACCAGATGGTAGAACGGCTGAAATATGACATCCTTTACATTGAGAACCGTTCTTTGCTTATGGATATGAAAATACTCATATATACTATCAAGATCGTGCTTCTTGGCAAGGGATTGTAAGTGGGGAATAGGTGATTTATAAAAAAAATAATTTTTTATTTTGCTCATACAAAAAAAGTTATTACATTTGCAGTCCCAAAAAAATATAGGAACTATAAAAGATAAATTATTTATAAACAATTAAATATTAAGAAAAATGACTAAGGCAGACATTGTAAATGCAATTTCCGAAAATACCGGAATCGAAAAAATGGTAGTTCAGAAGACTGTTGAAGCTTTCATGGAATCTGTAAAGGGTTCGCTGATTAAGGGTGAAGACGTATTTTTAAGAGGATTTGGTAGCTTTATAGTTAAGACAAGAGCAGAAAAGACAGCAAGAGATATGGCTAATGAAAAGTCGATAATCATTCCTGCTCACAATATTCCGGCTTTCAAGCCTGCAAAAGCGTTTGTAGCAGAAGTAAAAGAAAACAACAAGGTAAAATAATTTGAGTTATGCCAAGCGGAAAGAAGAGAAAAAGACATAAAATGTCTACTCACAAAAGGAAAAAACGTCTTCGTAAGAACAGACATAAAAAGAAAAAATAGTATTTTTCTTTTTTTGAATTAAAGACTTATTCAAACCTTCGGAGATGTCCGAAGGTTTGATTTTTTGAACCAAACCAATGGGAGAGAGGCGAAAGTGGACGCAGAGGTCGTAGAGAAAGAAGAAGTGTGCAGCGAGTTATTTCTGGATGTAAGAAGTTCGGAAGTTAATATTGCTTTGCTTAACAATAAGCGCCTGGTTGAACTCAGTACAGAATACAGTAATGTTGATTTTTCTGTTGGGGATATCTATCTCGGCCGGGTTAATAAGCTGATGCCTGGCTTGAATGCAGCTTTTATTGATGTCGGTTATAGGAAAGATGCCTTCCTGCATTACCTTGATTTAGGAACAGGATTCCTTACTCTCAAGAAGTTTGTCCGTATGGGAATGACTAAAAACCCTAATGGACTTACTAATATAAAGGCTGAACCTGATATTGACAAGAGGGGAAAAATTGGCGATATGCTGAAAGTCGGCGAATATGTTCTTGTGCAGATTGCAAAGGAACCTATTTCGTCAAAAGGACCACGTCTAACCTGCGAGATCTCAATAGCAGGTCGTAATTTGGTGTTATTGCCATTCAATAATAGAATTTCTGTAAGCCAGAAAATAAAGTCGAGCGAAACAAGAAAACGTTTGCGCGGATGGATTGAAGGTCTTGTTCCTAAGAATTTTGGGGTGATTGTGCGGACAGTGGCTCAAGATAAGAATGTAGTAGAACTTGACAAAGAATTAACATCTTTACTTGACAAGTGGAAAACATTGTATGGTCAGTTGTCGGCAGTTGAACCTCCGAGTGTAGTGCTTGGTGAAATGAACAGGACTTCTGCCTTTTTGCGTGATATGCTCAATTCTTCATTCCACCAGATTGTTGTGAATGATGCCGATATGTACGATGAGGTAAAGAAGTTCATATCGGAAATAGCTCCCGAAAAGACAAAAATCGTAAAGTTGTACAACGACCGTACACCTATTTTCGATAGTTATGGCATTGAAAAGCAGATAAAGACTGCATTCGGGCGTACCGTACCTATGCGTTCCGGAGCATATATTGTTATCGACCATACCGAAGCAGGACACGTTATTGATGTAAATTCGGGCAATAGGGCTAATTCAAAGAATGATCAGGAAACGAATGCTTTGGAGGTGAACCTTATTGCCGCAGAGGAAATTGCGCGTCAGCTTCGATTAAGAGATATGGGGGGAATCATTGTGGTTGATTTTATCGACGTGCATGATGCGGAAAGCAAGAAGGCAATTTATGATAAGATGAAGGAATGTATGGCAAACGACAGGGCGAAATATCATTTAATACCATTGAGCAAGTTCTGCTTAATGGAGATAACTCGCCAGCGTGTACGTCCCGCTACCGACAAGAAGACTGCCGAAACTTGTCCTTGCTGCAATGGTACAGGAAAAATACAGGCAAGCATAAACCTTACCGATGAAATTGAAAATCAACTTAAGTATATACTTAAGAAAAATAATACTAACAAAGTCGTCATTAAGACGCATCCTTTTGTAGAAGCCTATATTAATAAAGGTGTTTTTAGGTCGATGAGGAAACAGTGGCAGAAACTTTATAATTGTAAACTTGAAGTGCTTCCGATGATGGCATACTCGTATATGGAATATCATTTCTTTGACGAGTACGATGAGGAATTGATGTAATGGGTTTATTATTAGGTTTTTGTGTTGAAAAAATAAAAAAGGCTGGATGATTCCAGCCTTTTTATTTTAGATTCTGATAAATTAGTTCTTTCCAAGACCTTTGAGCTTATCTGCAGCTTCTTTACCTGCGTTTATTGCATCCTTTGTGCCTTCAGCAGTTTTCTTTGCGAGCTTTACAGAAGCGTCTTCCATTCTCTTGTTCAAAGTTTTGAAGCGGTTCAACTGTGCATCGTTAAGATTATCTTCTTTAATCTTAGCCTTTGCTGCTTCTGCATTGGTCTTTACTTCCTTTGCCTTGTCGATACCACCATTGTCAACGAATTCTTCATAGCTCTTTACGAACTTTTCGTATTCGTCAAGGTACTGGTCGAAATTAACAACATCGTTGGTTGCTGCTGTTGCTTCTGCTGCTGGAGCTTCTTCTGCAACTTCTTCAACTACAGCTTCTTCTGCCTGATCTTCTTCGGTTGCTTCTGCTGGTTTGTCGTTGCAGGAAACAGCCATAAGTGCTACGAATAAAGCACTTGCCATAAATACTAATGTCTTTTTCATTTTATGAATAATTTAAAATTTAACTAGCGCAAATGTAATGCTTTTTTGAATAGGATATAATTTTTATTTCTTTTTTTTCATATTTTATGCACTGCTCATCCATTTAAAAACTAATTTCTGTCCCTTGAGCCTCGCATACTGAGCCTGTCGAAGTATCGAATGGAAGGTTAATGTTATCTAGACTTAGACAGACCCTTCGGCTCCGCTTACTTCGACTTCGCTTTGCACAAGCAGAGAACGAAGTCTATTAAGTGGATTCTTTATTGTGTCATAAGCAATAATGAGGTTTAATAGCCAACTAAAATTTTAAAATTCAGCGACAATTTTCTATCCTCGCAAAAAAAGTATTATCTTGCGCAAAAATTCAGCGCGTGGAAACAAAATACAACCTCATCAGCATAATGGGTGCTACGGCAGGCGGGAAAACTGGAGTCGCTGTACACTTAGCAAAAACTCTAGGCACGGAAATCATCAGTGCCGACAGCCGTCAGGTTTATCGCGGAATGGACATTGGAACAGGCAAAGACCTTGACGAATACATAATTGACGGACAACAAATCCCTTATCACTTAATCGACATTCTTGATGCCGGTGAAAAATACAATGTCTTTGAATACCAAAACGATTTCTTCAAAGCCTACGACTACATACGCTCTCGCGGAATGATTCCTGTACTCTGCGGTGGCACAGGTCTTTATATCGAATCGGTATTGAAAAACTATAAACTTCCCAATGTTCCAGAAGACCAAAATTTACGCAAGTTGCTGGTCGGTAAAACAATAGAAGAACTTGAAATTATACTTCGCACATACAAATCGCTCAACAACAACAGTGACTACGACACCGCCAAACGTGCAATAAGGGCAATCGAGATTGCCGAATACACAAAGCGTAACCCGCTCAGCACGACTAGCAACCGCAATCTCAATTCGTTAAACATAGGCATTGTCTTTGACCGCGAACAACGTCGCCAGCGCATAACCGCCCGGCTGAAGCAACGTCTCGAAAACGGAATGATCGAAGAGGTTGAGAACCTTGTCAGGAATGGCATTTCGTACGAAAGTCTGGAGTACTATGGGCTGGAATACAAGTACTTGGCTTGGTATCTGCAAGGAAAAATCAATTACGATGAAATGTTTGAGCAACTGAACACGTCCATTCACCGCTTTGCAAAACGCCAGATGACCTGGTTCCGCAAAATGGAGCGCGATGGCATAGAAATCCATTGGCTCGACGGGAATCTGAGTATGGAAGAAAAAGTTGGAAAGATATTGGATTTGATGAAAGTTCGAGGATTTAGCTTGCGCTGAGCTAAAGGTTTAAGGTTTGAAAATTTGAAGATTTGATTGTATTTCTTCTCACACAAACATTTCCTTTATAAAAGAAATCGCCTATTCAAACGCGTCATTTAGACTCCACCCACGTCCTTATAATTGTTAATAAAAATGTAATTCTACAATATTGCATTGAAAATTTTTGAATTAAATTTGCAGGCGAAATAAAAACAAAATGCGTAAAGTATTTTTCACATTTATCGTCGCTACAATAGTCCTGTTATCAGCATCTTGCGAAAGACAGAACCCTCCAGCTTCATCAAAACTCACAAACCTAAAGGACTCGGCAAGTTACGCAATGGGAATCATTCTTGCCCAGCAATATCTCGACGAGCAGATGGACACGCTTATGAACCGCGACCTTACCCTGAACGGTATAACTGACCTGATGAAAAACGACACATCTCTTTTGTCACACGACGAAGCCGTTGATGCAATCAGCACATATTCGCGACAAATACTCGACATTAAATATAGCGGTATAAAGAAAGACGGAGAAGAATTCCTGCAGAAAAACCTTTCCAACACAGGAATTATCCAGACTACAAGCGGACTTCAATACAAGGTAATCGCAGAAGGCAACGGCAAGGAACATCCGTCGGTGTCGGACAATGTAACCATAAAGTTTGAAGGAAGGAAAATCGACGGCACTTTGTTCGGAAGCACCGGCGACACTCCATCGGAAAACAACCTGATGAGTCTGCCACGCGGTCTTGCCGAAGGAATAACATTAATGACACCAGGTGCGAAATACAAGTTCTTCATCCCATATTACCTTGCATTCGGAGAAACAGGCTACCAGACGGTAGAACCTTACTCGACAGTAATTTTCGATGTCGAACTGATTGAAATTGTTAAGAAATGATTTTTTCAAAACCGAAAGTTTGATGAAAAACAAGAGTTTAATTTCCATCAGCGACTACACGAAGGAAGAATATTTCCGCATACTCGAAGTCGCAGCAGAATTTGAGAAGAACCCCAACCAGAAACTGTTGGACAACTATGTTGTCGCCTCGTTGTTCTTTGAACCATCGACACGTACGCGCCTCAGCTTCGAGACCGCAATACAGCGTCTGGGCGGAAGAGTAATCGGTTTCAGCGAAGCAACCAACACCAGCCAGGCAAAGGGCGAATCGTTCAACGACACGATAATGACAATCAGCAAATACGCCGACCTTATCGTAATGCGCCACCCGATTGAAGGAAGCGCACGCTACGCAAGCGAAATCTCGCGCGTACCTATTATTAATGCCGGCGATGGTTCAAACCAGCACCCGACTCAGTGCCTTCTCGACCTCTACTCAATCTACAAAACGCAAGGCACCCTCGAGAACCTCAAGCTCTGTCTGGTAGGCGACCTCAAGTACGGACGTACAGTTCACTCTTTGCTAATGGCAATGTCGGAATTCAACCCGACCTTCAACTTCATATCGCCAGCAAGCCTCAGAATGCCACAGGAATACAAGGACTACCTCGACTCAAAGGGCATCAAGTACAACGAGTACGAAGAACTCGAACCGAACATCAAGGATGCCGACATCGTCTATGTAACCCGCGTACAGCGCGAACGTTTCTCCGACCTTCTTGAATACGAAAAGGTTAAGAACGTTTACGTCCTCAAGAACAAGATGCTCGAAGGCACAAAGGACAACATGAGAGTTTTGCACCCGCTGCCACGCGTAAACGAAATCGACACCGACGTTGACTCGAACCCGAAGGCATACTACTTCGAACAGGCAGAAAACGGCGTATATACAAGAATGGCAATCATTGCACTTATTTTAGGTCTTAAATAAATCGTAAAGTCATGAAAGAAGAATTAACAGTAAAGGCTATCGAAAACGGAACCGTTATCGACCACATCCAAGCCGACAAATTATATAAGATATTGTCTATCATTGGTATAGAAAACTTTGACACTCCAGTTTTCTTCGGCAACAACCTGCCCAGCAAGAAGTACGGAACAAAGGCCATCATCAAGATTGCCGACAAGTTCCCGAGCGACGACGACGCCAACAAGATTGCACTCATCGACCCGAAGGCAGTCATCAACATCATAAAGGACTTCAAGGTTGTTGACAAGCGTCAGGTTGAATTGCCGGAAAAAATAGAAGGCTTTGTTAAATGCTTCAACCCCAAGTGCATAACCAACCACGAAAAGGTTTCAACCAAGTTCACGGTAGTAAAGAAAGACGGAAAAATCGGACTCAAGTGCCGCTACTGCGAAAAAATCACGTGGGAAGACAACATTGAAATAATTTAATTATCTTTTTATTGTTCAAAAGCCTCTAATCTACAGATTGGGGGCTTTTTTGTTTCCTCAACTTTATTTATCTTATCTTGTTGATTTTCAACTTCATCTTCTATGAAAAGGAGCTCTTTTTCCAAGGAATCTCTTAAGTCAAAATCAGTTTTATAATTTACTTCCTTTAATAGCTTTTTTTGTCTAGGTATATCATATTCAAGAGGTTTATTATTAAAAATATTTGTATCAGTTAAAATAAAATTAGGCTTGTTAAAATAAAATTGTTTATCATTTAATATTATCCTTTGATTATAAGTATTATTTTTTTCATTTTCATTGTTTTGTAAATTA
>CACWOG010000166.1 GCA_902762455.1 uncultured Bacteroidia bacterium
TCAAGTTTGCCAATGGCAATAGGTTCGCCCTTTATGCCGAGAATGCACTTGCCCTCGCACTGTGTTTCCTGCGGACAAACGCGACCGCAGACAGCCGGCAGAGCCGAATCCTCGTTGATTATCCTTGCTGCGGCAGCAAAATCACCTTCAGCAACTTTTCCGATAAAATCTGGAATCTTAATTGATACCGGGCAACCCGACACGCACATCGGCTTCTTGCAACGGCGGCAACGCTGAGCCTCAATCATTGCTTCCTCGGCATTGTAACCAAGGCAAACCTCGTCGAAATTGGTTGCACGTATCTTTGCATCTTGTTCGCGTACAGGAACCCGCTTGCTGGCATCACGCGGCTCGTCGATGATACCTCCGATATGGCACTTGTGACCTTCTGCTTTTTCCTCTTCTTCGAGCTGCTTGTGACCTTCAATATTGTTGTACATCGCCTGACGCTTCATGCCTTCGTCAAAATCAACGAGCGAAGCATCAAATTCCGGTCCATCTACGCAGGTAAACTTTGTCTTTCCACCAACGGTAACACGGCAGGCACCGCACATTCCCGTGCCATCTACCATAAGCGAATTGAGGCTGACGGTACATTTTATGCCTAGTTCGGCACAAAGCTTAGCCACGAACTTCATCATTATCATTGGTCCGATGGCAACAACCTCGTCGTACTTCTTGCCCGATTCAACGAGTTTTCTCAGCACATCTGTCACAAGTCCTTTGTATTCGGATGTTCCATCTTCGGTAACGGAATATAGTTTCCCTGCCATCGAGCTGAGTTCGTTCTCGTAAATGAGCATCGACTTTGTCTTCGCACCAATAATTACATCGCAGTCGATACCTTGTTCGTGCATCCACTTCACCTGCGGGAAAATCGGAGCAATACCAACACCGCCACCAACAAAGGCTACACGATAGTCTTTCAGCTTATCTTTCGGTATATGAACAAGTTCCGATGGGCGACCGAGTGGTCCAACCACATCGCAGAAGCAGTCGCCAACATTGTATGTAGCCATCTGCCTTGTTGAGTTACCAACGACTTTAAATACAATTGTCACAGTACCAGCCTTTGCATCGTTGTCGCTGACGGTCAAGGGTATTCGTTCGCCTTTTTCATCCATCTTGACAATTAGGAACTGACCGGGCAAAGCCGATTCTGCAATTCTTGGAGCCAGTACATCGAATAGTACCGTGTCGTTTGTAAGGTCAACTTTCTTTATAATCTTATACATATACCAAATAGTTTATTAGTTTCTAAGTTTTTATGGCTAACGCCGTTTATGGGTTTCTATGTTTCTGGTTCAAAGTTCAAAGTTCAAGGTTTAAGGTTCAAAGTTTAACGATTTGACAATTTGATGATTTGATAATTCTGTAGCGACGTGGCGTGCCGCGTCGCCACTATTATCAAATTATCAATTGTTAATTATTCATTGTCCATTATCAATTGTTAATTGTTAATTATCCATTTACCTCCTCAATTCAAAGTTTGCACCCAAATAAACCTTTCTAACCTGCGGGTCATTGCTTAAATCTTCTGCAGTACCGCTCTTCAGGATTCCACCTTCGAACAACAGATACGCACGGTCGGTAATAGCCAAAGTCTCGTGAACATTATGGTCGGTTATCAGCACGCCTATATTCCTGTTTTTCAAGTGCATAACTATTGTCTGAATATCGTCCACAGCAATAGGGTCAACGCCAGCAAAAGGCTCGTCCAGCAGAATGAATTTCGGGTCGATTGCCAAGGCTCGTGCAATTTCGGTACGTCTGCGCTCTCCACCCGACAACTGGAAACCCTTGCTCTTGCGAATATGCTTCAGGCTGAATTCTTCCAAAAGCTGCTCGGTCATTTCGTTACGAGCCTTGCGGTTAAGGTCACTACGGAACTCCAAAATGGACTTTATGTTATCCTCGACCGACATTTTCTGGAAAACAGACTCTTCCTGCGCCAGATAGCCAATGCCCAAACGTGCACGCTTATAAATAGGCAGACGAGTTATTTCCTTGTCATCCAAGAAAATACGACCGCTGTTCGGCTTTATCAAGCCTACAATCATATAGAAGGTAGTCGTCTTGCCAGCACCATTTGGACCGAGCAAACCGACAATCTCACCCTGGTTGACTTCAACATCAACACCCTTTACAACGGTTCGCTTGCCGTATTGCTTGATTAACTGTTCTGTATAAAGCCGCATCGGTCACAAAATTTTGGCACGCAAATATAATAAAACTCCTCTATTTTTCACTCTGATATTTCAACAATTTTACATTTTCGCCATCAAAAACCGCATACGAGAAATTGAACAGCCAATCGCCGATATTGGTAAACAGCGATTTGTCATTTAACGCATACTGGTACGGAATGTGGCGATGTCCGAAGACAAAATAGTCAACGTGTTTTTTTTCAAGCACTTCGCGCGAATACATAACAAGAAATTCCTTCTCGTAGTCTGGAGTTTCGGGCAAGTCGTGCTTGAGACGGCTACGATGCGAGCACCACAATGCCAGACGGCAGCCCCAGTCGGGATGAATCCACTTGAACATAAACTGGAAAAACTTATTGTGAAACATCCACTTCATCATGTTGTACTTGCGGTCGTACTTACCAAGTCCGTCACCGTGAGCAATGTACAGGATTTTTCCACCTATTTCACGTTCCTCGGGAACAGTATGCAATTCGGCACCGATTTCCTTTGGCAGATAGTCGAACACCCACATATCATGGTTGCCTGTGAAATACTTGATTTTCACGCCAGCATTGGAAATTTCGCGCAATTTTGCCAACACCGACACGAATCCGCGCGGAACAACGTATGTATATTCAAACCAGAAATCAAAAATATCGCCCAAAAGATATAGTTCCGAAGCATCACCCTTTATCGTATCGAGCCACCCAACGAAAAGATTTTCACGACTTTCGGACGTAAGTTTGCTATCTACACCGAAATGTGCATCCGAAACGAAATATATCTTAGTGCGTTCCAAAATATTCCATTATTTTTTGCAAAAATAAACAAAATATCTAATTCATAACTTCGGCAACTGCTTCCTTTACCGCATCAACTACCGTCTGCATCTGCTCGTCGGTAAGGTCGTAATATACAGGCAAACTGATTTCGCACTTGTAGTTGTCGTATGCCTGCGGATAATCGCTCATCTTGTAGCCCAGTCCGCTGTAGAACGACAGCAACGGCAATGGCTGGAAATGCACGTTTACCGAGACTTCGCGAGCCATTATGCGACGGATGATTTCGTTGCGCTGTTCCTCCGAAGCACCTTTCACACGAAGCGTATAAACATGATACGAGGTGCGCTTGTCGGCAGTTTCGTAAACAGGAAGCACATACCTATAGTCGCTATTGAACTGCGAAGTGTAGAAATCAAAGATTTTCTTCCTTTTAACAAGTGTATCGTCGTCGTAACGGGCAAGTTCCACAAGCCCCATCGAAGCCATTATGTCGGTCATGTTCATCTTGAAGCCTGCAGTAATGACATCGTACTTCCAGTTTCCTTTTGTTTTTGCCAGAGTATCTTTGTTTTGTCCATGCAACGACAATACACACAAGAACTTATATATCTCGTCATTATCAAAAGGTTCAGGCAGATTGAATATCACGGCACCGCCCTCGGCAGTCGTCAAATTCTTGACAGCGTGAAACGAAAATACGGTAACGTCAGCCAAAGAACCAGTGTGTTTTCCTTTATATTTTGCACCAATCGAGTGAGACGAATCGGCAAGAACCATAATCCTGCCAAGCTGTTTCTGTATTTCGTTGGTTGGTGAAAACTTGCTTTGTATGCAATCCTCGTTTACCAGCGACATTATCTCATCGTAGTCGCACGGAAAGCCAGCAATATCGACAGGCATAATAACCTTTGTGCGGTCTGTTATTGCAGCGCGTATTTTCTCAACATTAATGTCAAAGTCATCAGCATTTACATCGACCATAACAGGTTTTGCTCCGCAATGTACAACCACATTTGCGGTAGCGCAATATGTATAAGCTGGCACAATCACCTCGTCGCCCCGTCCTACGCCAAACCAACGGAGAGCTATTTCAAGTCCTGCCGTAGCAGAATTAACACAAAGCGTTGATTTTCCGCCAGTGTATTCGGTCAGTTTTTTCTCAAACAGTTTGGTCTTTGGACCTGTAGTTATCCAACCAGATTTAAGAGTGTCAACGACTTCTGCAATAATCTTATCGTCAATGCGTGGTGGTGAAAATGGTATCATCTTATTCTAAATTTTATCCAAAAAACAAATATGCAACAAAAATTGCGGCTATGATTCCTGCAAGGTCGGCAATAAGTCCGGCGACGACAGCATAGCGCGTCTGGCGGATACCGACCGAACCGAAGTAAACCGCTAAAATATAGAAAGTTGTATCGGTAGCCCCCTGGAAAGTACAAGCCAACCGTCCTACAAACGAATCGGCCCCGTGAACAGTCATCGCATCAACCATAAGTCCGCGAGCACCGCTACCGCTCAAAGGCTTCATAAAGGCAACAGGCAGAGCATCAACGAAATCGGTCGGCAAACCGCACTTGTCGAAGCACCAAGCAATTCCAGCCATCATAGCCTCCATTGCACCCGAAGCACGGAAAACTCCGATTCCGACAAGTATTGCAATGAGGAACGGGATAATCTTGATTGCCGTACTGAAGCCATCCTTTGCGCCCTCGATAAACGCATCGTAAACGTTAACCTTATGACGTAGCGCAAGTATTATAAAACCAATAATTATCGAAAACAAAATCACATTTGAAATCATTGAAGCCACAGTTCCCTGCGATTCGGCCGACAATAGCGTGAATCCCCAGATTGCCAACGAAAGCAACAATGTCAGTCCACCAAGATAAAGGAGAATTTCCTTTTGGAAAAGGTTTATTTTCTGCCACAGCGACACTGCAATAATTCCGACCAAGGTACTGACAAAAGTGCTTATAAGTATCGGCAAGAAAATGTCGGACGGGTCGGCTGCACCAAGCTGTGCACGGTAAACCATTATGCTGATGGGGATTATGGTAAGTCCAGATGTGTTGAGCACAAGGAACATTATCATCGAATTCGATGCGCGGTCCTTGTCTGGATTCAAGTCCTGAAGTTCCTTCATCGCCTTGAGTCCCAGTGGTGTTGCGGCATTGTCGAGACCAAGCATATTGGCAGCAATGTTCAT
>CACWOG010000167.1 GCA_902762455.1 uncultured Bacteroidia bacterium
CTTTTTTTGAAATGCTCAATAAAAGTTTAAATAGTGACATAAACAAGAATAAGAATATTAATCCAAATATGGACGAGAATGCGTTTTTGATAAACGATGATTTCAAAAAATCATTAGATTTTACAAATAAAAATGGACGATGGATACATAGGGAAGTTCGTTTGAATGAAAAAATTAATAAAAATATTACAAGAGATAGAGGTCGTGCTGACATATGGATTGGTACAAACAAACCAGATGTAGATGAAAAATATAGACTTATTATTGAGAATAAAATAAATGCGGGGAATCAATATCTCCAATTAAGACGTTATTACCGCTACCTAACAGAAACTGGAAAAGAAAACAAAAAAAGGAAAAATGCAGGATTGTTTTATTTGTGTTTGAAAAAGAATGTTGGCAAAGCGAATGACTCTGCAAATACATTTCCTTCCGAAAGCAATGGAAAAGAGAAAGACCTTACTAAATATGCAATAATCACATACGAGGATGATATAATTCCTTGGCTTAAAGATGTAATAGAAGAATCTACTGGAGATTTCAAAAAAGTAGTTAGTGACTATCTGGAATTAGTTAACTCTCTTGTTGATGAAAAAAAGAAAAATCAATAGATGGGTTCTTAAATAGCGGTATAATTATCTAAAGCCACCTTCCAAAACCTATTTTTAGAAAGCTAAACCACACAAATCTGCTTATAATTTACTAAAAGCAGAATAGGTCAACCATTGTAACCTGCGGCAGGGGAATGACGTGGGTGCATTTCAAAATTAGGGTGCGACCTCGCTGAGGTCGTGGCTTTTTTTTACATTTACATTCTATAGAGATTCGACCTCTCCGAGGTCGGGTTTGAGTCGCCATAATTCTCTCATATAAATCCAATTCTAGCCACCCAATGACCTCAGAGAGGTCAAATGCTTATAGCTAAAATCATTTTCCACAACACCGACCTCGGAGAGGTCGCACATGACAAAATCCTCGACAGCGACATGAAAACGAAACAAATCCTACCATACGACATTTTTTGTCGTACATTTTTCTTACATTTGCATCCGTAAACAACAAAAACATTACGCTACATGGATACAAAATCTCTGGTTTCCAATTATGTATGGCTCATAAGCTTCATCCGCCGCAGAGGCAGAGTCCCCTTCAAGGAAATAAACAAGGCATGGCAACGCACCGAACGCGACGGCGGACTGGAACTCAGCAAACGAACCTTCCTGCGGCACATCAACGACATTGCCGACATCTTTGGCATCGACATCGAATGCGAGGGTTGCGGCGAATACAACTATTTCATAACCAACGACGACAGCAAGTCCGACACTACAAAGGAATGGCTGCTAAACTCGATGTCGCTGCACAACTTCGTCTGCGACAGCCAGCAACTGAAAAAACGCATACTGCTCGAAGACATCCCATCGGGACAAAAGTTCCTGACCACTATCATCGAGGCAATACGCGACCTGACCGTGCTACATATATGGTATCAGGGATTCGGAAAACACGAAAGCGATTTCGAGATAAAGCCCATCTGCGTAAAACTGTTCCGCCAACGCTGGTATGTGTACGCCAAGTCGCAGGTCGGCAACCGCATTTACGCCCTCGATAGAATAAACGAAATCGAAGTTACCGACAAAAAATACAAGTTCCCCGACATCGCACCCGACGAAGTGTTCAACAAAACGGTAGGTGTCAGCGCATTCGACGCCAAGGTGGAAAAAGTACGCATTAAGGCATTCAAGGACAAGCAACACGGCTACGAGGACTGCTACCTGCGCTCGCTGCCTCTGCACAAATCGCAACGCGAAATAACAAACCTGTCAACCGACGAATATGCTGTATTCGAGTACGATATGAAAGTCAGCTTTGATCTTAAACAGGAACTTCTGCGCCACATGGACAGCATCGAAGTCGTTTCTCCATTCTCGCTACGCGATGAAATGAAGCGTGTTACCGAAGCAATGACGAAACGATACAAAAAGTCGGCAAAAACTAAGGCAAAATAGCCATTATTTCAGCCATTTTGCCAAGAAATCCTCCATCGCGTGGTAAAACTCGAAGCGGTTTTCCTCGTTCGAGAAACCATGCCCTTCGTTGTCCTTAACCATATAGTCGACCTTGACGCCACGTTTGCGCAATGCCTCGACCATCTGGTCCGACTCGGCCTTGTTGACACGCGGATCGTTGGCTCCCTGCGCGACAAACAGCGGACGCACAATCTTGTCGGCATTCAAGGCGGGCGAATTAGCAGTAAGCATCTCCTTGTCGGTTTCGGGATTGCCAACCTGCTCGTACATCATCTCGAGCATAGGCTTCCAATATGGTGGAATTGTGTTCAGAAAGGTGAAAAGGTTGGAAACGCCGACATAATCAACACCGCAGGCAAAAAGTTCGGGAGTCTTCACCAAAGCCTGCAAGGTGGCATATCCGCCATAGCTTCCGCCATAGATTGCAATGCGCTTCGGGTCGGAATATCCATTATCAATCAACCACATGACGCCATCGGTAATATCGTCCTGCATGGTCTGCCCCCACTGCTTGTACGACAGTTCCTTGAACTTGCGACCAAAACCCGTCGAGCCACGGAAATTCATCTGGAACACAGCATATCCCCTATTCGCCAGGAACTGCACCTCCGAATCATAGCCCCAATAGTCGCGTGCCCACGGACCACCGTGAGGAATAACAACAGTATGCAGATTTTTGGCGGTTTCGAGCGAATAGCCGTTTGGCAAGGTAAGGTAAGCTTCTATTTGCAAGCCGTCGCGCGAAGTATAAATCACTGGAATCATAGGCGACAATTCTTCCTCTTTCAACCAGGGCGAAAGGTCGGCAATCTTGCTAATCTTGTCGGCCTTGACATCGTAGAGATAATATGCGCCACGAGTGCGGTCGTTGCCTACATAGATAATGCGCATGTCCTCGGCCTTGTTGGTGGCAGCCGTTCCGAACTTATGGTTTGGAAATGCAGCTGCAAGACGTTTATTGATTCGTTCGGCCTCGGCATCAAAAAAATGGCGTACCGTGTCCTTGTGACCGACATAGGAAACTGCTGTCAGCTTTTTGCGCAGATTCGACCAGCCAACACCAGAAATGTCGTAGCGGTCGTTAGTGAAAATTTCCTCAAGTTCCTCGGCTGTAGCAGGATTCATGAGCACCAGAGCCGACTTGTCGCGCCCGAGATTGGTGATGGCATACACATTCCTGTTGTCGGCGGTAAAAACAATTGCCGACACATCTTCCTTGAACGAAGTGCGTATCACAGGGCGAAAATCCTCGTCCTCGGTGTCGCGGTAAAGCATTTCCTGGTTCACGCCATCCACAATCGAGTAGGCAATTCGCAGTTTGCCGTCGTGGTCGGTCATCCAAGCCTGTATGTTGCCAGGATTTTCGGCGAGCATAGTCATTTCGCCAGTCTTAAGATTGAGCCTGTACGGGTCGAAAATCTCCGGATTGCGCTGATTGGTCTCGATAAGTATCTCATCGTCAATTTCTTCCAAGTCGTCAAGAATGTGAGTGCGAACGCCTTTCATCTTGGTATAGGGGCGCATATCCGAGCCGTCGGCATCAACGCCGTAAAGCTGGAAATTCTCATCGCCGCCATCGTCCTTCATGAAAAGGATACGGTTGTTGTTTGCCCACATGTAGCCCGCCACATCGCGCTCCTCCTCAAATGTCACCTGATGCGGTTCGGCCAAGTCAATGCCACTTACAAAAATGTTCATTCGCGACTTGTACGGAGCCATAAACGAAATGTGCTTGCCATCGGGCGATATGTCAAACGACGATTTTTCCGAATTGCGGAAAAATTCTTCAATGGGAATTTCTCTAACCTTAGTGTTCATATCAATATTTTTTTTTGCGAAGATAATGGTTTTATAAATTACAGAGATAAAACGAAATGTAAAATTTCATATTTTTGTCGCTAAAAAAACAAAAACTATGAATGTTGAAATTTGCGCCAATTCGGTTCAGTCGGCAATAAACGCCGAAAAAGGCGGAGCCGACCGCATAGAACTTTGCCATAACCTCAACGAAGGCGGCACTACCCCATCGTATGCAGCAATAAAATATTGTGCAGAAAATCTTTCGCTAAAAACAATGGTACTTATTAGACCTCGTCCAGGCGATTTCTGCTACAACGATGCCGAATACGAAGCCATCAAGGAAGATGTGCTGATGTGCAAAAAACTTGGTGTTCACGGAGTTGTCATCGGATTTCTCGACAAAAACCTCGACATCGACACTACGCGCACTGCAGAAATCGTAAAGCTCGCCCATCCTATGGAAGTAACCTTCCATCGCGCCTTTGACCGTTGCAGAGATTGGCGTATAGCACTGGAACAAATCATCGAATGTGGCTGCGACAGAATTCTGACCTCTGGTCAGCGCAAAACCGCTCCCGAAGGTGCCGATAACCTGCGAGAAATACAAAAATTAGCCAACGGACGCATAAAAATCCTTGCTGGCAGTGGAGTAAATTCACAAAATGCAGCAGAAATTATTCGCGAAACTGGAGTCAGCGAAGTACATTCGTCGTGCAAGCATACCATTGTGAATCCACAAAAGACAAACATCGAAGAATCAAGCCGCTACATGGAAACCGACCTCGAAGAAGTTAAAAGGTTTGTGGGAAACGCAAAGCAATCAAAATAAGACTATTCCGAACCTAAAACATAACAATATGGTAATACCGGACAGAATAAAGCAACTTACCGAAATAGCACTTAAGGACAAAGTCCTGACTTTCGTAGAACGAGAAACAATAATAAACGAGGGCATCAAGGAAGGAATTCCCACCGAAGAGATTAACGAATATCTCAACAAGTCGCTGGATGCAAAAATAAACAGCATGGCAAAGGAAGACCTCGACCACTGCCCCAGCTGCGGAGCACAGATTCCACTAATATCGGACACCTGCCCATATTGTGGCTACGAGTACGACAAATTTAAACATAGCAGCGGACATGGCAACTCAAGTGCAATTATAGGCGACGATGTAAATATCATAGCAAACGAAAACGCAAAGACTTGCCCCGACTGCGGAACACCATTTCCGCTCATCAGCAACATCTGCCCCACCTGCGGACACATTCTGCACGAGCAAACCGACTCGGAACTGAACATCCGAAACCTTATCAACTCAATAAACGAACTCATCAACGGAATGAAA
>CACWOG010000168.1 GCA_902762455.1 uncultured Bacteroidia bacterium
ACTCAGTATTGAACTTTCCTTTATTCCGTTGAGGTCGCAAATCTGCTTTACCGAAACGTGATACTTACGAGCAATGGCTGACAAGGTATCGCCCGACTTAACTATGTGATACTGTGAATTATCTACAAACTTCATATAGTCAAAATTGCTTGAATAAATTGGAATCCTGTCGGCAACCAAGGCTCCAGTCTGAGTATTAAAGACAAGTTCGGGGTCGAAGGCATTGTCCTTCAGACGAGTTTCAAAATGCAGATGGTTCGATGTCTTTCCGCAAAAGCCAAGGATTTCGCCCGCATTGACTTTCTGGTTGACCTTGCATTTTACATCGTCGAGGTGTGCATATACGGTTTCAAGTCCGTTGTAATGTCTGACAACCACAGCGTTGCCATATTTAGAACCGCTCCACCCTGCAAAACGAACAATGCCGTCGAAGGCTGCGAATACAGCATCGCCAGATTTTAGAGCAATGTCAATTCCCGTGTGCATCTTTCCGCTACGCATACCGAAACTAGAAACCACCTTTCCCTTTACAGGAAAACTGCAAGCAGCATCACCAAAATCGATTACACAGGCATCTTTTGTTCGTGCGTAATCGGGATTTTGTGCATATACCGATGTTGTAACCCAGTTTTCCGACTTAATGTCAGTTGTATCGATTGTTGCCGATTTTACATCCGGCTGTATTTCAATGTATTGCCAGCTCTTGTCGTCGTATAGTATTACCGAAAGGTTGCCACGTGAAATGGTATCTACAGCTACTTTTGCCTGCGAAAACGAAAAGGCGCAGACCGAGCATAGTGCAATTGCAAGCGATATTCTTTTCATACTGCAAAAGTAGGGAAAATCGAGGATTCGAGGATTTAAAAATTTAAAAATTCAAAAATTCAAGGATTAAAAAATTGTAGGCCCACAAATACATTGTGAGCCTACATATTATCAATTATCCATTGTTAATTATCAATTGTCCATTGTCCATTGTCAATTGTCCATTATCAATTGTCCATTATCAATTCGCCACTACAAATTTTTCTGTCTTTCCTCCTATCCTAATCATATACACGCCGTTGTTAAGCTGCGACACATCAATCTCGCAACCAGAAACCCAACCGCTGACGAGCAAACGTCCATCTATGGAATAAATCTCGTAATCGCCAACCACATCCGAACCAAACTGAAGTTTTCCATTGATGACAGGATTTGTGAAAGAGAGATTTTTTGATTGGACATCATCGATTCCACCTAATATATAATACACTTCTTCGCATTTGGTAACGGAACAACCATCCCTATAAATAGTTGCACATATATCTACATAGTGATTTTCATATTCAAAAAGATCTCCAACATTAACCCATAAAATCTTATATCTACCATAATACTCAAGTTCATAATAATCTGGTGTATAAGAAAGTGTTACACCTGTACTAGAACTCATAACACAAGAATCAGCATCAACTGGTAGAGAAACTGAAATAATCTCGGCATTTATTGTCTTAGTAGTTAATATCGGTTCAAAATTTAAAAATAATGATTCATAAACATTACACTCCTCCCAATTATTATTCACAGCATTATATGATGCAGATACTAACTTATATCTTGTTTCATCATCAATATTATCTGGTCGATAATATATACCATAATAATATCCCAAATCAAATACCACACTATAGAAAGTACAAGCAGCCAAATAAGTTCCCTCTAACGTTGGGTGGCTTTCGTCCGACTGGTAAAGGTCTATTTCGGGATAATGGTCGCGGACATATTTCCACGCCAAACCTACCGGCACCACAATGGCATTGTTGTCATCGGCCATCTGCACATAGCTTTCGCGCAAACGCTGCTGCATGCCTTCGTATGTACAAAGAGGCTCATAGTTTCCACAATTGCTCTGGTCACCGTTTTCGCGTCCCCAAGTCATAAAGAACAATATCTGTGTACACGAATCGTTGGCTCGTATCGAATCGCACAACTGCTTTGCAAACGGATAGCACTCCGTTTCGACCTGCGATGGCGGAAACGACGGCAACTGGCTCTGCTCCTGCAAAACCACATAGTCCCACGCACGCGACCTTATCCGTTCAAAAGTCTCGGGATTGTTGCAAAAATCACTGAATTTTGCTCCACCGACTGTAAATGCTTCGGTTTCCAAAGTATCGCCTTCCGCCAAGGCAATGTTCTTGAGCATCACATCTACACCACCATTATAATATGTGTAGCTGTTGCCAATAAAAAGTATCGACTTCGTCTGTGCAAAGCAGAACGCCGAAAGTACGATGAAAGTACATAGTAAAATATTTCTCATAACCATATTGTTTAATTTTCACGAGCCACAAAGATAATGTAATTTTCACAAACGCAAAACAAAATTACATTTTTAGAAAAAAAAAGCAATATTGTCTAATATTTATGCAAAAGCGACGCACTATAGAGCACGTCGCCATAATAAATATACATTGTAAACCTTTAGCTCGCGCTAGCAACTATCAATGTGCTTAATTATCTTGTCTTTGCATAGTTTTCGTGTACCCTTCTTACCCTTGCACGAAGCTGAAGTTTGTATTCGTCCCAGTCGGTAATGTTGCGACGGGCAACGCCTGTTTCCATAGCAGCCTTTGCAACAGCAGGAGCAACGCATTCTATTACTCGCAAATCCAATGGCTTCGGAATTATGTATTCGCGACCAAATTCAATCTTATCAACATTGTAAGCCTCGCAAACATAGTCTGGAACCGGTTCCATTGCAAGTTCTGCCAAAGCGTGCGAAGCGGCAATCTTCATCTCCTCGTTAATCTGGGTTGCACAAACATCCAATGCACCACGGAAAATGAACGGGAAACCAAGCACATTGTTGACTTGATTCGGATAATCGCTTCTGCCTGTCGCTATTATAACATCGGGACGGGCTTCCTTTGCATCTTCGTATGATATTTCGGGAGTAGGATTTGCCATTGCGAACACAACCGGGTCCTTTGCCATAGTCTTCATCATTTCCTTCGACACCACATTGCCAACCGAAACACCAGCAAACACATCGGCACCAACCATAGCCTCAGCTAAGGTGTGCAAATCGCGTGTAGTTGCAAATTCGCGCTTCTGTTCGGTAAGTTTCGGATTGTCGGCACGGACAACGCCCTTGCTGTCGCAAAGGACTATGTTTTCGCGCTTTACACCCAAAGTGCAGAACAGACGTGCACAGCTTATGCCAGCCGCACCTGCCCCGTTGAACACAACCTTAACCTCGTCGATTTTCTTTCCAGCAATCTTCAGGGCATTGAGTAAAGCCGCTCCCGAAATAATTGCAGTACCGTGCTGGTCGTCGTGGAAAACAGGAATGTTCATCTGCTTTTTCAACTCAGTTTCAATATAGAAGCATTCGGGAGCCTTGATGTCCTCGAGGTTTATACCGCCGAATGTCGGTTCGAGAGCCTTTACAATCTCCACAACCTTCTGCGGGTCCTTCTCATTGATTTCAATGTCAAACACATCAACATCGGCAAACGACTTGAACAGCAAGCCCTTGCCTTCCATAACAGGCTTACCTGCCTCTGGACCAATGTCACCAAGACCAAGAACAGCAGTTCCATTGCTGACCACAGCCACAAGGTTTCCCTTAGCCGTGTAGTCGTAAACTTTCTGCTTGTCGTCCTTTATTTCCAAGCAAGGCTCGGCAACGCCAGGTGTATATGCAAGCGACAAGTCCTTCTGAGTGCGGAAATCCTTTGTCGAAACAACCTCTATCTTTCCTTTCCTGCCTTGGCTATGATAGTCAAGGGCATCTTGCTTTGTGTATAAACTCATCTTATTCGTCAACCGTGTTTATTTCGTTAATATTATAATCGTCAACATTGTGGCGCGACTCTTCCAGATTTTCAAGGCTTCTCCTATTGTTGAAAATATCCACTGCCATACGTATTGCGTTGCACATCGGCAGATAGTTAGCCTGATTCTTGCCGGCAATCTCGTATGCGGTTCCGTGTGCAGGCGAAGTGCGTACAATCGGCAAACCAGCGGTGAAGTTAACTCCGTCGTCAAAAGTAAGCGCCTTGAACGGAGCAAGTCCCTGGTCGTGGTACATTGCAAGCACAGCGTCAAACTTCTTGAAATCGCCCGAACCGAAGAAACCATCGGCAGAATACGGACCGAAAGCCAGAATGTCCTTTCCACGAGCCTCGTTTATAGCTGGAATTATTATCGTTTCCTCTTCATTTCCAATAACTCCGTGGTCGCCACAATGCGGATTCAAGCCAAGGACTGCAATACGAGGTTTGCGAACGACAAAATCACGCTTGAGCGACTCGTTGAGAATTTCCAATTTCTCAAGTATGAGTTCCTTTGTCAAGTTCTTCGAAACCTCCGAAATAGGAATATGTCCAGTAGCCACGCCCACGCGAAGCGATTCGCTGCACATAAGCATCAGGCACTTGTCTGCATTGAACTGCTGGGCAAGATACTCGGTATGTCCTGGGAAGTTGAAGCCTGCCGACTGTATGTTCCATTTATTTATAGGTCCTGTTACAAGAATATCGATTTCCTTGTTCTTGAGGTCGGCAACAGCCTTTTCTAATGCCTGATACGATGCCAGACCTGCAATTTCATTGGATTTGCCAACTTCCACACGAATATCCTCGCTGTTGCAATTGATGACATAGATTCCAATGTTTTTTGCCTCCTCGGCAGAACTAATTGTGGTAGTGTTCACGTTGCTACCAAGATTCTTCTTGTAATATGCCAGAATTTTGGGAGAACCATATATTATCGTCACTGCATTGGGAATGTTCTTCATATCAATCAGCGACTTAAGAATCACTTCGTAACCTATTCCGTTAATGTCACCCGGAGTAAATCCAATCTTTATTTTAGTCATAAACTTATGTTTTCAAAATTTTGGTGCGAATATACAATAAATTTATTGAGATAATGAAAAAAATTTCCTATATAAACATCAAAACAAGTCGTCCATCGTCAGGCTTTTCTGAATATGACCGCTATACTCGTTCCTTTGAAGCCCGTAAGTGGTTATAAGTGTTAGATGCGGATTCCTCTTTCGCTTTATGCTGTCCATCAAAACCTGCAATTTGTGACGCAACTTGGCATCGTATTCCTTGGTAATGGCAAACTCATCCATCGTAAACTTTATTTCACAGACATTTATTATCCTATCGTCGCGGTTTCGGTGTGCACACCCGCTATTCCCAACGCCTGTTTAATCTGATTCTGATGCACATAGCACACTTCCTCGAAAGCAAAGCCTCTCCACGCATTCAACTGCGGCGACTTAAAGTTTTCCGACCAGAAATTAGGGCTTCCAGTCGTATGCGACTCCATAAAGTACATATAGAACAAGGAAAACAAGTCAACCAGCTTGTAACGCACATCGCGCCGCGACCCCTGAAAAATAGGATACGAAAGAATAAGGTTGCTCGCTTCGAGAGTGCGCAGAATTTCGGTAAGACCACCGCCCGAACTCAAGCCGAGCTTTTTGGATATTTCATTCCTTGTCAATCCGTCCCTGCGTTGGCTCAATGCCCTTACCACCGAGATATATCTTTGAGAATCAACAAAAAGCGAACTGTATAAGCGTTCAAATTCATTCTTCAACTTGCCATTTGTCGCGAAAAACATAGCATCGATGTTTTGCGGAAGGCTCAAACCTTTTTCAAAGTACGACAAATAATAAGGTATGCCGCCCGTAATCATATATGCCTGCAACTGGTCGTACCGGTCGAGCACAAGACCACGCTTCTTGTAGAACAATTCGCATTCGCGAAGCGAAAACGGCAGAATCTGCATTTCGTAGGTCGAGCGCCCATACAAACCACCTGTATTATTCAGCAACTTGTTGGCAATCCACGAAGTAGCCGAACCGCACACAATAAGGAACAAATTGTGCCGACCAGCACCCCAGCCGTTCCAGAAATGCTCGAAAGCGGTAATAAAATTGGAGCGCGGAGTATCAAGCCACGGCAGTTCGTCAATGAATACCACAAGACGCTTCTTCGACGACTTCTTTGAAAGCAAATCGCGCAACCAGTCAAACGCCTCGAACCAATCCTTTGGCGTACCCGAACACAAACTTCCATACGAACGAAGCGTATCGCCAAACTTTTTCAATTGCTGTTCAAGAAGCAATTCTGCGTTGTCCAACATTTCGTAGGGAGACAGGGCTGTATGGTAAAACGAAAACTTGCCTTCAAAATATTCTCTGACAAGAAATGTTTTTCCCGTCCTACGCCTTCCATAAACGACAAGAAATTCGGCATATTCCGACTCGTACAAATCTTGTAACTTATTCTGTTGCCGCTTTCTACCTATGATTAGTTCTTTCATATCCTTAAAAATTATTTCGCCACAAAGATACAAACATTTCTCATTATGGCGAAATAATTCTAAAATAAAATAGCCAATACACCGATTTTCTAAATAAAACTGGCGAAATAATTTTAAAATAAAATCGCCAAAATGATATAAAAATACAGAGTTTTGGCGAAATAATTTTCATAACAAAAATCATTATCTCTTTAACAATAAAGAAGAAAGACAAATTCTTCCAAGATTTTTTGCTCGCACATCAAAAAAAATATTGCTATATAATTTGCGATTCAGTAATTTTGCAGTCCTAAAATTTTGAACTATGTATAGAACTCATACCTGCGGGGAATTGCGCCTCGCAAATGCAGGACAGGAAGTTACATTGAGCGGATGGGTACAGCGCGTTCGCGACAAAGGTGCGCTTATTTGGATTGACCTCCGTGACAGATACGGAATCACACAGCTTTTCCTTCAGGATGGCGTTAGCGACCCGAAGCTTATCGAACAAGCTCGTTCGTTCGGACGCGAATATGTGTTGCAAGCCAAAGGAATCGTTGTAGAACGCGAATCCAAGAACCCGAATATGCCAACTGGTGAAATTGAAATTAAGGTTTCTGAATTCAATCTGCTGAATGCCAGCAAAGTTCCGCCGTTTACAATTGAAGATGAAAGCGACGGTGGCGACGACCTTCGTATGAAATACCGCTACTTGGACCTTCGTAGAAATCCAGTGCGCCGAAACCTCGAACTCCGCCACAACATGGCAATTCTTGTTCGTAACTACCTCAGCAACTTGAATTTCCTTGAGATAGAAACACCTTTCCTTATAAAATCGACACCAGAAGGAGCACGCGACTTTGTCGTTCCGTCGAGAATGAACCCAGGCGAATTCTACGCTCTGCCACAAAGTCCACAGCAATACAAGCAATTGCTTATGGTTGCCGGCTTCGACCGCTACTTCCAGATTGTTCGTTGCTTCCGCGACGAAGACCTTCGCGCCGACCGTCAGCCTGAATTCACTCAGATTGACTGCGAAATGTCGTTTGTTGAACAGGAAGACGTTCTAAACACTTTCGAAGGACTGGCAAAGCACCTATTTAAAGAAATAAAAGGTATAGAATTCGACAAGTTCCCGCGTATGACCTGGCACGATGCTATGAAATACTACGGTAGCGACAAGCCTGACATCCGCTTTGGAATGAAGTTCGTTGAACTCAACGATGTCGCCAAGGGAAAAGGCTTCGGTTTGTTCGATGGCGCCGAACTTGTTGTCGGTATAAATGCCGAAGCAGTCAGACTCCCGGATGGATTTTTCAATGGTCTCCTCG
>CACWOG010000169.1 GCA_902762455.1 uncultured Bacteroidia bacterium
TCACGAGCAGAATGTCCAGTTGCAAGAATTAGATTTTCACAAGGATATTCATCTGAACCATTGATGACAATGCTATTAACCCTATCTGCAACTACCTTAATTCCAGTAAGTTTCGATGAAAAATGGATTTCTCCTCCACAGTCAATGATTTTGTTCCTGATATTGCGCATTATAGAATGCAACCTATCGGTTCCAATATGCGGATGAGCCTCGAACAAGACATCCTCGTCGGCACCGAAATAATGCAGTAGCTGCAAGACTTCGGTCACATTGCCACGCTTTTTGCTTCGTGTGAACAACTTGCCGTCGGAATAGGTGCCAGCTCCGCCCTCGCCAAAGGCATAGTTTGATTCGGGATTAAGCACACCATTGGAATTAAGAGCGGCAATGTCGTACTTGCGTTCGTCAACCGACTTGCCACGCTCAAAAACTACAGGTTTCAGTCCCGACAGAATGCACTGCAAGGCAGCAAAATAACCCGCAGGGCCAGCCCCAATGATAGTCACAGGCCGACAAGCAGAAACATCCCTGAAAACAAAATTACCATAGAGGTCGGGCAAATCATCGCCTTGCATTGCAACTTGCAAGCGCACATTGAACTTTACACCTTTGCGTGCATCAATCGACTTGCGCACAATGCGATAAGCAGAAATGTCGGATTCTTGGCAACCAAACTGTCTTACTATTGATTTCAGGACAAAAGCCCTGTTGTAAAGTTGTTCCGGATAGAAAATGAAATCGGCTTCCTGAAGCATTATTTTCTGTGTTTCCTTATGAAATCAAGTTTTCCTCCCTCGAAATTGAAGCATATAAGCAACATTCTGGAATTCAACCGCTTGAAATAACCTGCATACTGCGAACCGTCGTAAACCACATCGTTAAATATTCCCCACGAAGCCTTAAGTTCAATGCCGAACATAAAGTATTCGAGGAAGAAGTCGACACCAGCACCAATTTCGTAATACACATCGAAACGGCGCAGACGAATCTTCGGATATTCCTCAGGCTTTATCTTTTTCTGCGACGCCATGTCTAATCTAGCCGATGCACCAGCAGTTAGGAAAGGCCGCCAGTTGCTTATTCGCGCCGCCTTGTACTTGAGCTGAACAGGAAAATCGATGAATGTTGATTCAATCATCATGGTATGCCGCCATATCTCACCTTTTTTCAAGCACTTGTAATGCAAATCGCGCTGACCGAAGACAAGTCCCGGCAGAAAACGGAAATCCAAATATTCCGCCAACCTGAAATTTGAAATTATGTTAATGTTGAATCCAACAAACCTGCCAACCTCGACACCATAAATAGTATCAAGCGCCTGAGTGAGAAACCTGTCGGCAGGACGAATTGTAAAGTCCATAGTATTAAGCCCAAGCGAATAGCCGAAATGCACTGTCTGAGCATCAAGTTTAGGCAGGTTCAGCGGTCTCTCCCTCTGCGCAAACGAAGACACCACAAACAAAAGCGGTAATATGGACAGCAAAAGTTTCTTCAAAACAATTTTTTGCAAAGATAACTCAAATGCTTGAAAAATATTGTAATGGGTTAAAATATTTGCACACACCAAAATGTCCACAACCGAAAAAAATTGTGAATATCAACCATTCACGTCCTTTTTAGGCTCAATGTGTATAGTTGTCTCCACTCCCATTCTTTCGCGCAATTCCCTTTCTATTTTATCAGCAATATTATGCCCTTCAAGTATTGTAATGTCTGGAGACAAGTTTAAATGAAAAGTAAGTTCACTATGCCTACCATAG
Organism: uncultured Bacteroidia bacterium; assembly: GCA_902762455.1. Classification (GTDB taxonomy): domain Bacteria; phylum Bacteroidota; class Bacteroidia; order Bacteroidales; family ML635J-15; genus Bact-19. The sequence goes on from CACWOG010000169.1 coordinate 1,761, forward strand.
TTATGTATGTGGAAATGATGCACTTGAAGGTCATCGCCATACATATCGCAAATGATTTGCTTTACCTCAGCAACAAATTCGTCAGGAACATTCTGCCCCATAAGTTTATCGACAGCCTCTCGGATTATTTTGTAAACAGCAACCGCCAATATCAACGAAACACATATTCCAAGCACGGCATCTATCCACCAGAAATAATCCTGTAGGAAAATGCCTACAAGCACTACAATCGACGACAAGGCATCGCTACGATGATGCCAGCCGTCAGCCTTCACAGAAGTATTGCCAGTCTTGCGTGCTATGTAAAACGAAAACTGCGCCATAACCTCCTTCACGACTATGGAAATTGAGGTAACTACAATTGCCAACGTCCCGAAAATGGCTTTCCTCTCTGGATTCATCAGTTTCTCTATGCCCTGCGATATAAACTCGTATGCGACAATGGCTAGCATCACCCCAACCAAAATCGCAACTAGATTTTCGATACGACCATGACCAAACGGATGCTTCTTGTCCGCCCTACGCGATGACATCTTTACTCCAATCAGCACAGCCACAGAACTTAGCGAATCGGACAATGTATGCCAAGCATCGGCAAGCAAAGCCACCGACCCCGATGCCAAACCAGCCCAATATTTCAAGGCAAACAACAAAGAATTGGCAATTATCGACACAATGCCGGCCAAATAGTTAAGACGAATATTATGTGATTGCAAATGAGTCAAAGATAAAAACAAGTTATATTTTTATGCAACATCTTTATTAACAAGCATTTACCAATCATACGATTCTAAATCCCTTGTTTGTAAAGTATTCAGCTATCACATCGGTACAATCGCCATCGATTATGAGGTGGTGGTTTCCGAGAGGGAATTCACGCAACGAGAACAAGCCCTTTACCGACATCTTCACCTTCACCTGCGTGCGGCAAGCCATCGGCGAATCGCAGTTGCCGACAATCTCGCCAAGCGACAAGAAGCAGTTCTCCAGTTTCCTGTCGATACGGAAAATAGTGACTTCACCGCCCTTCATCTCGCCTTTCACTGCAGCGTACTTGCCTGTTTCGTAGTGAGTTGTGACTTCCATCTTGTTGAGCAGATTCTGTTGTACCGTGCAATGCGAGAAAATTGCAGCCTCGCGGTCGGCATAACTGAGATTTGCCATCCACGGAATCTTGCCCGTAAGACGCTTCACTATCATCATGCCCGTTGCCGAACACAAATCGCCTTCGCAGGCAGCAGGGAAACCGCAGTTGTTCATAGCCGATACAGGCAGACAAATCGTATTGCCGACCTTGCCGATAAGTCCGAAACAGCCTACCGTAATGGCATCGAGGTTGTTCTGCTTGATTAGCGTGTCGAACCTCTTCACGAGCGACAGTTCCGAAGCAAAGCTATCGTGGCCGAACCTGCCGAAAGTTTCAGCAAAATTGCAAAAATCTTCTCCTTCTGGCAATTCAAGCAATTCGTCCCACGAAAAATTAACGAGTTCAATGTCAAGCACTTCGTCAAGCAAATCCTCGTCTGGCGTACTCGACACCAGCCAGTCGGAAACTCCGCCGACCACCCCTAGCCTAGTCGTTGGTGACGGAGCCGGAGGTGTAAGATAGTTTTCCAGTTCACGCAGACTTTGGAGCTTATCAACGTCGAAAAGCTTGGTATTGATGCCTTTTTCGTTAAGATAAGCCTTCACCTCGGTAGCGGCAGCCCACGAGTTGCAGTTGCGTGATGCGAGGAAACAATATCGGTTCTTTGATTCAATCCTGCTAAGCACCTTGTGCTCTGTTCCACCCGAGAGGAACCATATTACATCAGGATTCGACTGTACGAAAACGTCGGGCGTAAGGTTGAAACGCCCAAGAAAATCGGTGACGACGGACGACGGAGGGATGTCGCTGTCGTCGCCCGATGATGCTAAAAATATTTTCAAAGCTGTAAATTTAAGTTCTACAATCGACTACTTTGCAGCAATCATTTCAATTTCTACAAGAGCCTTCTTGGGGAGTTCCTTTACAGCGAAAGCTGCTCTTGCGGGAGGATTTGCAGTGAAATACTTTCCGTAAACAGCGTTCATGTCGGCGAAATAGCTCATATCGGCGAGCAGGCAGGTTGACTTTACAACGTTGTCGAAAGTACAGCCGGCAGCCTTCAGGATAGCTTCCAAGTTCTTCATGCTCTGTTCGGTCTGTGCTGTAATGCCTTCGGGCATAGTTCCCGTTTTGGGGTCGATTGGCAACTGACCAGAAATAAAAATCATACCGTTAGCCTCGACAGCCTGGCTATAAGGACCGATTGCTGCAGGCGCATTGTCTGAGTGAATTATGTTCTTCATGTTCTAAATATTTAAATTAAAGGACAAAGGTAATATGATTTATTGGTTTAGGTTAGTTTTTTTCGTTAATTTTTTAACAATGGATAATTGTAGCTATGCAACACATTATTTTATTCCATTTGACTTACACTTATGTATAACAAAAAAAAGCCCGAAACATCAGTCCCGGGCTAAAAACTAATTATGAAAAATTTATTTTATCTCGAAAATCTGTCCGCTGTGAAGCAACTGGTCAACAGTCTTAACCTTGGTGGTTGCAACTGCATTGTCAACCTGCTCCTGCAACTTGGTTTCGTAGGTTGCATCGTCAACGCAACGGATAACGCCGATTGCCAGCGGGTAAGTCATCTTGGCCAGCAAGTAGTGGATGCTCGGATTCTTGGTTGTCATATCGTGAACCAAGATGTCCTTTTCGGTAATGCCGTTTTCGCCAATGGTAACAACCTTGAGGTCGGCACCGTCGAGTACAAGACCCTTGTTACGTTCCTTACCGAAAATCATCGGCTTGCCGTGTTCGAGCATTACTACATTGTCGTCGCGAACATCCTTACCAATAATGCTTTCGTGAATCTTATCGTTGAAAATCACGCAGTTCTGCAAAACTTCAACAATCGAAGCGCCCTTGTGAGCATTTGCTGCGATAAAGGTCTTTTCGAGGTTGCGCGGCTCCTTGTCGATAACTCTTGCGAAGAAGTTGCCTTCTGCACCAATCACAAGTTCGCCCGGCTTGAAAGGATTCTCGATTGTTCCATCAGGTGACGACTTTGTAATCGAACCATAAGGAGTTGTCGGTGAATACTGTCCCTTTGTAAGACCGTAAATCTTATTGTTGAATACCAACACATTGATGTCGATGTTTCTGCGAATCAGGTGAATGAAATGGTTTCCACCGATAGCCATCGAGTCGCCGTCGCCGGTAGCAAGCCAAACATTGAGGTCTGGACGAGCCGACTTAAGACCAGATGCTATAGCAGCACCTCTTCCGTGCAATGTATGGAAGCCGTAAGTCTTCATGTAGTACGGGAATCGTGACGAACAGCCAATACCTGATACGAACACTATCTTTTCCTTTGGAACTGCAGCCAAAATTGAATAACTACCACAACCTGCACACCATTTTACCGGTCCTGCGGTCTGAAAGTCTTCTCTTGTAAGTTTCTGTACTTCTTCCATAACTATTATTTTTGTAACATTTGTTTAAACTTCTCTTTCAATTCACTAATAAAGAATGGCAAGCCCTGTACCTTGTTGTACTGTTCGTACGGATACTGCGGATACTGGGTGCGCAGGTAATCTGCAAACTGACCAAGGTTCAATTCGCAAACAACACGTTTCTTGAACTTCTTCAATACATCCTCGGTGTTCTTTGGCAACGGGAAGATGTAGTTGAAGTGTGCCAAGCTGACATCGTAGCCTTCTTCTCTCATTTCCTTTACAGCCATGTTCAATGCGCCGAAAGTACCGCCCCAGCCTATTACGAGGAGTTCGCCACCGTTCTGGCTGCCGATGATTTCCTGCTGTGGAATGTAGTTGGCAATGCGCTGTACCTTTTCGGCACGGTAGTTTGTCATAATCTGATGGTTCATCGGGTCGTGTGAAACATCACCGTAAACATCCGACTTTTCAAGACCGCCGATTCTGTGTTCCAAGCCCTTCTGACCCGGCAAAGCCCACATACGGTTCAACTTTTCAGCATCACGCTTGTAAGGCTGATATTCTGGGTCGTTGTCCTTTACGAACGGAGGAACAATCTTTGGTATTGCTTCGTAGTTGGGGATTTCCCACAATTCGGTACCGTTAGCCAAGTAGCCGTCGGTAAGGAGGATAACCGGAGTCATGTGTTCAACAGCAATCTTGCAGGCTTCGTATGCGAAGTTGAAGCAGTTGCCTGGAGTTGAAGCAGCGATAACCGGCATTGGAGATTCGCCGTGACGACCGTGGATTGCCTGAAGCAAGTCGCTCTGTTCGGTCTTGGTTGGCAAACCTGTTGAAGGACCACCACGCTGAACATCAACGATTACCAATGGCAATTCGGTGATGACTGCCAAACCAGCAGCTTCGGTCTTAAGTGCAAGACCAGGACCCGATGTCGAAGTAACACCAAGATGTCCGCCGAAGCTTGCACCTATTGCAGTACAAATACCAGCAATTTCGTCTTCTGCCTGGAATGTCTTAACACCCAAGTGTTTGTGCTTGCACAATTCGTGCAAAATGTCCGAAGCAGGAGTAATAGGATAAGAACCGAGGAAGAGCTTCAAGCCGGCCTTTTCTGCACCAGCCATCAAACCCCAAGCGGTTGCTGTGTTACCTGTAATCTGAC
>CACWOG010000170.1 GCA_902762455.1 uncultured Bacteroidia bacterium
TTTTTCGCTCCGTTTCCAGGCATGATTGAAATGATTTTGATTCCGAGCTTGTTCGCCATCTTCTGGCAGTCTTCGCAAGGATCAATCGGCAGCATGTCGCCATTGTTTCCAACGCGCATGATGATTAGCGTCTTAGCGCCAGCTCCGAAGTACTTAGCGCAGGCTATAGATTCAGCATGCAGTCCCGATCCAAAAATCGGATTGATTCGGTCTTTTCGGAAAGCGTTAGTCGTATAGCCAAGCACCTCGCCTTTCTTGTTCAGCGCTACGCAGCTAATGTGGTACTGCGAAACGCCTTTGACTTTCATAGCCCGGCGATGGAGACGCTTTAGAATTGTGGGATTTTCTGCAGCTCGGCACATAATGAAAATGGTGCTCCGGAGTGGGAACGATCCACCAACCTAGGGATTAGAAGTCCCTCGCTCTAATCCAATTGAGCTAATGGGCCAAAATTTTCGACTGCAAAGGTACTGCTTTTTGTTTAATTGACAAGGAAAATTTTATTTTTTTTCTTTGAGCAGGAATATTCCACCTATGGCTATTGGTATTCCGACATTTACGAGGTAGAGCAGGAGCGAGGCAAGTGCGATTGCGGTTTCCTGAGTGGTGAAAATTCCAATGAAAAGTATTGCAAACGATACTCTGATTCCTAATTCGGCGGCGGCAATGCTCGGAATTAGATAGGTGCAGATGTAGGTTGCAAAGATTGCTGCAAATGCACTTTGCACGGGAATGTCAATTCCGAAAAACGTGAGCGACAGGTAGAATTGCAGGCAAAAGACCGCATACCTAGCAATGCTGAGAATCAAAGTTATGACTTTGCTCCTGATGCCTATTTCGCATTGCGGGACGTATTTCTCGAATTTCTTTTTTACAAATTTTATTCTGCCTATTGCGTTAACTATTTTGTCGAACTCAATGAAAATAATGATAATTGCAATTCCACATATTGCGCTGATAATCATAAGTGTATTGAAATGAATCGCTTCGCTGATGCAATTGCCAATCGTTAGCAGCCCGACAATGCCGAAGATTACCGTTGCGCAGAATTGTGCGGTGTCGCCGAAGATGGTGAGGTACGATACTTTGGCTCTGTTTTCCTTCTGTACGAAAAGTATGCGTCCTGCAAATTCTCCTGCGCGGTTTGGTGTAATTGTGCCGACTGTTACGCCCGACATCACGGCTTTTAGGCATTTGCCAAAGCCGATTTCTGGTTCGATGCTGCGGATGAGGTGTTTCCACTTGAAAGTTTCGATTGCCCAGTTGATTGGCATTAGAAGTAGAATGGCAACAAGGACGAGGCTTCGCGAAAGTTCCATTCCGGAAAAGTAAGTCGGCAGTCGGTCGATGTCGGGGGCTGTGGCAATCCTGTAGCCTGCATACGCGTAGGCGAGAATGACTATCGCAACCTTGATTGCAATTTTTAATCGGCTTGCCGTCTTTGCGTCCATTATTTGTCTTTGTTTACAACTGGTATGAGTATGGTGGCGAAAAGTCCGAATACTATTACAAGTACGGTTTGGAGTCCGTGTGCCACAAGAGCAAACGATGCTCCGGTTTCGCTCGGAATGTCGTAGATTATGAGCGTCTGTATTATCATGAAATGGTAGGAGCCCATTCCGTTTGGCGATGGTACAATCATTCCGAAACTTCCTGCGACAAAGAGCATTAGTGCTGCAAGTACGTTAAGTCCGCTCAGTTCCTCGAAGGCGAAGAAACAGAAGTAAAGCATCAGGAAGTACAATGTCCAGATAAGGAATGAATGGAAGATGATGCCGACTTTGTGCTGTGCGTTTTTTATGCTCAGAATGCCTGTCCACAAGCCGTTTATGAACTTCGAGATTTTCTGGCAAATTTTGAATCGGTCGAGTTTGCCCTTGGCTATGACTATCAGCAGACAGAGTCCGGCAATTCCAACGACAGCAAGTATTGTTATTGTAAGCGGTGAGAATATTTTTGAAATATTGTCTTCTATTTCGGGATGTTGTGCTATAAAGTCGCTGAAGACACTGGCCTGGGTTGCAAATGCGACGACGGTAAGTATTGCAACGAGCATAAGGTCGAGAAGCCTTTCGCTGACGACAGTGCCGAGAACTTTGGAGAAATCTTGCTTTTCGTAGCGCGAAATGAGGGCACAGCGTGTCACTTCGCCGAGACGAGGAACAGCAAGGTTGGCAAAGTAGGCGTTCAGTACGGCGAAAAATGTGTTTATGAAACGTGGCTTTTCGCCTGTGGTTTCGAGCAGAAGTTGCCACCGGCGGGCGCGACTGATGTGACTGAGTAGGCTTATCAGTGCGGCGGGAATCAGCCAGCCCCATTTTATCGCCGACATCGTGTCGAAGAAGTTTCCAAAGTCGAAGTCCTTGTAAACCAGCATGAATATGGCAATGCCGAAGCCGACAAACAATATAATCTTTATGGCAGTTTTCAGTTTTTTGTTCATACTGGAAAATTTTTGCAAATATATCATTTTTTATTCCGACTTTTGCGTTATGGTTAGAGCAAAAAAATATCTCGGACAGCATTTTCTCACCGATGTGAGTATTGCAGCGCGTATCGCAGGCGCTTTGCATAACGAAACCGACCTTCCTGTACTTGAAATAGGTCCTGGAACTGGCGTACTTACGCGCGAACTTGTAAAGCGCAATTTCCGTAATCTTACTTTGGTAGAGATTGATACGGAATCGGTTGAATATCTGAAGGAAAACTTTGATAGTTCGCAGTTTGCCTTGCTCGAAGCCGACTTCCTGAAGATGGACTTGAATGCCTTTTGTGATTCCGAAATGTGCATTATCGGTAATTTTCCATACAACATTTCCAGTCAGATTTTTTTCAAGGCATTGGAAAACAGGGAAAAGGTTTCGGAAATCGTCTGCATGATACAGAAGGAGGTCGCCGAGCGCATTGCTTCGAAGGAAGGTAGCAAGGTCTATGGCATTTTGAGTGTGCTGATGCAATTATATTATAGGTGCGAATATCTGTTCACCGTTCACGAGCACGTTTTCAATCCGCCTCCAAAGGTAAAGTCTGGTGTAGTTAGGTTTGTGCGCTACCGTTCGGCAATTGAGGGTGTTGACGAGAAGAAACTTTTTATGGTTGTGAAGACGGCTTTCAACCAGCGTCGCAAGACTTTGCGCAATTCGCTCAAGTCGATGCTCACGCCCGAAGTTGATATGTCGCATCGTTTCTGGAATCTTCGGCCCGAACAGCTTTCGCCCGAGGAATTTGTGGAATTGACAAGGATGCTAAAATAAAAACTATAAGGATAGTCGTTGGCTCCAGCCTGCGACTTGACTAATCAAGGCTCTGCCTTGCAAATTTTAGAATTACAAACAAGGATTATTATAAAATGGCAAATGGCTGTCAAATAAGAAAACAAGACGAGACGTATTTTATTACTCTTACTGTTGTGAATTGGATAGATGTGTTCACAAGAAGGATTTATCGAGATATAGTTGTAGAAAATTTAAGGTATTGCCAGAAAAACAAAGGCTTGGAGATTTTTGCATTTGTAATAATGACAAATCATATTCATTTGATTGTTAGGTGTCAAAATGGAAATTTAAGTTCTGTAATACGGGATTTTAAAAGTTATACAGCCAAAAGGGTTCTTGAAACTATTTCTGAATGTGCCGAAAGTCGCAGGGAATGGATGTTGAAAATGTTTGCAATGTCGGCTTCTCGGAACAAGCGAAACGAAAAATATCAGTTCTGGAAACAAGATAATCATCCGGAACTTTTGTACAGTAGTCGCTTTATTGATGAAAAGGTTAATTATATACACGAGAATCCTGTGAAGGCTGGCTTTGTGTCGAATGCAGAAGACTATGAGTATTCAAGTGCGAGATGGTTTGCAGGAAAGGATTGTGTGTTGGAAGTGTCAAATTTGTAATAATATGGCAGAAACCATTATATTTAGCGTCGTAGGCAGGAGCCTACGACAAACGGTTGTAAAAGAAAAAACTATAATAGATAGTCGTTGGCTCCAGCCTACGACTTTACTAATCAAGGCTCTGCCTTGAAAAAAACTGATCTGATAAATAATTTGTTGTTGAGAATTAAAGTGTAAGGAGAGTGATATATGATATGGCAGGAGCCATTATATTCAGCGTCGTAGGCAGGAGCCTACGACGAACGAAGAGCTTGTTAACAATTATCAACAGCCTGTTAATAAAAATGAAGATATTTGTTGCGGATGTGTTTAACTAATGTTAATTTTGCGTTAATTGTTTAATCGTTAAAAACCGATGGCTCGATGGGATATAACCGAGGGAAAATTATATGGATAAGTTAGCTTATAAAAATGCAGTGAACAAAGTGTTCATGAGCGTAGTAATTGTTGTTGTTGTTGGTATTTTGTCATCTATCTTTAGCGCATTTATCGCAACTGGTGCCGCTTTGGATATGACACAGGCAATCGTAATGGGAACTTCTATGCCTTTTACAGGGATTTTGTCGGTTCTTATTCTGCCGATTCTTGTAATTTGTGCTAGTATTTACCAGGTAATTTGCCTTGGTGGTTTGGCAAATGCAGTACACGAAAATGATGTTCCTGCAGTAAAGAAACTTCGTTCTGCAATAATCTGCACAATCTGCAACCGTCATCTTCACTCTTATCGCTTATTCGAAGCTTAAGGCTTCCGAAACTTTCCCTGGCAAGGACGGTGCAAAGCTTCTTTTCATCGCAGCTATCATAGCTCTTTGCTGTGGTGTTGTTAGTGCAATTCCTTTCTTGGGCGTTATCGGCGGTATCGGTGCTATCGTTGCAATGGTATTGCAGATTGTTGGCTGGCTCAAGATTAAGAACTCAGAAGTTGCTGAATAAGAAATTGTTTAGTATTCATAACTGTAATCCTGCTCGGTTTTCTGGGCAGGATTATTTTTTTTGTATAATATAGGTGTGTGCCATTTGAAAAAACATTATCTTTGCCCCGAATCATATATTTATTTTGTAAACAGAATGTTTTATGGAAAGATGTGTTTTAGTGCCTTACGAGTTTAGTAATGAGGCAAATTTTGCTCTTAATCACGCTTACGAAATAGCCAAGTTCGAGAAGCTTCCTATTCATATCCTTTATGTTGCCGACTCCGACAAGATGATTGACGAGTGGCAGGAAGAACTGGAAAAAGTGGCTGATCGCGGCGCTGATC
>CACWOG010000171.1 GCA_902762455.1 uncultured Bacteroidia bacterium
ATTGAACACAACAACCTTGTTACACGAATACACATTCCTGTCGTATGACTCCTGCGCCATATCGAGCAAACAAGGAAACGGAACAGTAGAAATCAAATTGTCGTAGCTAATTGTGCGCTTATCGGTTGTTGCTACCTTATTCTTTAAATCGACGGAAACCAATCGCTCGTTCAAGGCGATCTTATCAGCATCTACCCTAGCGTACACAGACTCCACCACCTTTATTACACCACGCTTAGGATAAAGGAAAAATGAATTATACGATTGATTTATCGAATTGCGGAAATTCAAAATTATCTGCTCCTTGTCGGCGTATGGGAAAAAACGCCCCATTGCATCAACATCAAGGCTGTTAAGGTCTGTTGCATACAACTTTTCATTATAAGGAATCAAGAATTTCTCTGCAATTGATCGACCGAACTTCTCATAAAGCATATCCTTGAACGAAATAGTACTTTTATTTGGTTTTTCTGCAAAAAGGTCGTATAGGCAATCTATAAATTCCTCCTTTTCAAGCTGATGGATATTCATTTGGAAGGGATAATCCACAAGGCGACCCTTATAATATATTTGCGTATGCTTATACACATCCAATACCTCGTCCTTAGACAATTTTTCCATCACATAATCCCTTATTTCAGAATGTTGGAAATGAAAGAAATGTCCAGAATAGTCCCATACATAGTCTCCAGAATAATGAGTACGGCAATATCCGCCTACCTCGCTTTCCTTCTCAACTATCAAATAGTCGTTAGATGTTCGGGCTGCGTAAGTAAGTCCCGTTATTCCTGCTCCAATTATTAAATCCATTTTCTTCTGCTATTAAACAACATACTCCTTGCGCTTCGAATATGACTTTATGAACTTTACTGCCAGACGAGGGAAAGCCCTGATAAATGCCATCAATGCACGCAACTTGAAATTAGACCTGTAGAACCGATTCAACTTGTAGTCTGGTATCTGTTTCAGCAATTCATCATATATGGAAACTATTGTTTCCTTGTTCGGCTCCGTCGAATTTGTCACATAATTGAACACCGTAGAAAGATAACCTTTCTTGATATACATGAAATCGACTTCCTGCTTAAAGTTATCGTAAACCCCGTTTTGCTTCGAAAATGCAAGCAACTTGTTGAAAACAGCCAGCCGTTTCTGATATTTGGTGCTGTCCTTTGTCGTACACACCGACCCAGGACGAATAAGATACAGATAAAACGGTTCGTCAACGTATGAAATCGACCTTGCCAGCATAAGCACGCACGAAACGAAATAGCTGTCGTCGGCACTCCGTTCCTCTGGGAATCGAATGTTGTACTGGTCAATCAACGACTTCCTGTAGATGAGAGAAGTAAACTGCGAAACATAGTGCGTAAGGAAATACGAACGTTTTTCGTCTGAAATTTCTCCATTTCCAATAAACGGGTTCTTCAAAATATCGCCACGATGTCCATCGGGATAAACCTTCTGCATCTGGCAGCAGCACAAGTCGCTGTCATATTTCTTTGCCTCGGCATACATTCTCTCGAACATATCCTCCTCAATCCAGTCGTCGCTATCGACAAAAGCAATATACTCGCCTTTGGCGTAAGGAATTGCAAAATTTCGAGCCATTCCAGCACCCAAGTTGTGCTCAGGTTTAAGGAATACGAATTGCTCCCGACGCGGACTATCGGCAATCATATTCTGCACCAGTTCAATACTGTTATCGGGACCGTGGTCGTCAACAAAAATGAACTCAATATCGTCCAATGTCTGCGACAACAAAGATGCAGTACATTTTTCTATATACTGGGCAACACCATAAACTGGAAGTATTACAGAGAGTTTCACCATACACTAATCAGTTTTTTTATCGGCTCAAAATTAATAAAATTTGAAAATTTTCAGAAGACATCGCCTACTCAATACTTACGACCTTAAACTCTGTACGGCGGTTCTGCGCACGGCCTTCCTCGGTGTCGTTGGTAGCAATCGGAACCGAAAAATCGTAGCCGCTGTACGACAGACGCTCCTTGGCAATTCCCTGCGACACAAGGTAATTGTAAACCGACTTTGCACGATTCTCCGACAAGGTCTTGTTGTAGGCCTTGGTGCCAACATTGTCGGTATGACCGCCGATTTCTATCTTCATCTTCGGGTTTGCGTTCATGTATTCCACAACTTTGCCAAGTTCGGTGTAGGAATCGGGCAGCAAGTCGTAGCTGTCGGTCTTGAAAAAGATATTTTTCAGAACCACCGTCACGCCTTTTTCTATCGGTTGCAGCGGAATGTTCATGATGTACGGCTCCTCGGGATGCTCGAGGTTGGTGAGCGAAAAGTTCTCTGAATAGAACAGATACCCCTCGCGCGAAACGTTGAATGCATAGTCCTTGTCGATGGGCAGGCAGACCATATATTCGCCGTCCCTGTCACCCGAAAACATATCTACAACCTTCTCTCCGCTCTCAATGTCAAGCATTTCGCATTTTGCCTTCAGCCTTTCGTTGGTCTTCGAATCGTAGATGTAGCCTTTTACATAAGTAACGGTAACAGGCTTAACCTCGGGCGGAAGTTCAAATCCGTAAATGTCCAAGTCGCGCTTGGTGCTCGACGAAGAAAACATTGCAAGGTCGCCCTTTGCATTTACAATCAGGCTTCTCTCCTCGCCCAACGTATTTATCGGATAGCCAAGGTTTTTCGGCTTCGACCAAGTTTTGCCTTCGTCTTCGGTCTTTGCCACAAACAAGTCGTAGCTGCCAAGTCCGGGATGTCCCTTCGAGGCGAAATATAAGGTCTTGCAGTCGGGATGTATGAACGGTGAAATGTCCTCGTATGGCGTATTTACCTTTCCGCCAAGGTTTTGCGCAGGTTTCTTGGCATTGCCCCTGCTGTCAATTTCTACGCGCCAGATATCGGTCTTGCCGAAGCCTCCCGAACGTGACGACGAAAAATACAGGTACTTTCCGTCCGACGACAGCGACGGGTTGCTCTCCCAAAATTCGGTATTCACCGAACGCAGATTCTGCGGCTGCGACCACTGCTTGCCTTCCCAGAACATTATGTACAAATCGCAACTTCCCTTGCCGTCAGGACGGTTGCAAGCCGTTATCACACAAGTCTTTCCATCGGCGGAAATACATTGTGCACCTTCGTTGAGTTCGGTGTTGATTCTGCCGGGAAGCGGTGCCCCCGAATCGTACTTGCCAGTCTGCGGGTTGCGGTAGGCATAGAACAAATCCTCGTGCATATTCGATTGGTTACGCGACGGATTGTTGGGATTGAGCGGAATCTGCCTCGTAAACACCAGCATTTCCTCGTCGGCAGAAAGCGACGGCCAGTATTCGTCCCATTCAGTATTTATCTTGCCCACGCTCTTAGGCTTGAAATTCACAGGATTACGCACCGCACTATCCGAAAAAGTTATGTATTCGCGCAGACGCTCGGTATCAAACTTCTTGTAACGGGCAACATCGGCATTGGCATAGAAAAAATCAATGTAGTTTTTTGCCGAAGCATAGTCGCCGATACCATAATTATGCATTGCAAGCTTCAAGGTTATGCCGTAGTCGAAATGCGGGTCAAGGTCAACTACCTTCTCGTAATAGGCAATCGACGACTTTATATCTCCAAGAAAATCATACACTTCCGCTTTCAGCATATATGCCTCGATAAACATCGAATCCTTGGCTATTGCATTGTCAACCTCCTGCAGGGCAAGTTTTACAGTCTGATTAGTTTTTCCATTCTCATAGTAAGCCACAGCCTTCTCGAAGCACTTTATCGCCGCCTTCGACTTGGTGTGATATTCCTCGTTCTGCGAAAAAACGAATCCGCAAACAAACGACAGAGCCAATATGCAAAATAACTTCTTCATATTCAATTATTTTTAATCAATCTTTCATACATCCTAAATAGTTCTGCTACAATTTCGCTATCCGTCATTTTTGATGAAAATCCGTATGCTTGCATTACAGCAAGGTCGTTAATTTGGTGAGCGTGACGCAATTCTTTTGGCATAAATGTTTTATCGTACAAATCAGCCAAAGTGCTATCAGGATATTTTTCTCTTGCTTCTAAAATATTTTTTGCAGATTGCTCAATTTTTACCTTTTGCGAATCTGTAAGTGTCGGCCAAGGAAAGTTGTTGTAAACAATGTTTACAGAATAACGGAAATCACTTTTTAGACGACCACAAACTACCCTCATCCATACATTATGGACAAAACTGGTAAGTATGCCAAAATGATATAGATTTGCGTTTGGTACGAAAGATGTGGCATCACTTGCTATAACATTCGGTTTGACAAATCCAATAGGAACATATTCCCTTCTTTCTGAAGAAACGCGAGGAATCAACAAGTATTCTGTTTCAGGTTGTTTTATTTCCATGAATTGAGCCGGGTAATTAGCATATTCTCTAGTGGCAGCCTTGATGCTGTCTAAACGGAATTTCCTTACGGCTTCAACCCGTTCTGCAACTTTGGGCATTGAACGCAGAACACCAGGAGAAACACCAAGAAGCCATAAGCACCATCTTTTGTGTCCATTGATAAAGTCGTCAGAACTAATAAATGGTCGGAAAAAACATTCTGCTTCTGGTTCGTTTTTTAAAAATATATCTTTTTCTTCTTCTGTGAAAATAAGGTTTCCTCCTTCTACGGGCTTCCCTCCACTAGACATTTGAGGTACAGAACATATTGGTTTATTCCTACTTTCTATCCAAACATTATCTGCTTCAATAAGATATGGATTGATGTTCGATACTCTAATTATTTGTGAATCGTTAGTAAATATCCGCTTATTTTCATTTACAGAATTAGCAGAAGAAAAACTGACAATAACGCAATGTACCTGTGCTTTTGATTCAGATTCGCTATCCCACCTAAATGTCCTGTATGCGAAATCTATATGGATTCCAAACCTTTCGAACAACGGCTTCCATACTGCTACAACCTGCTCTCCTTGTGTTATACTGTTGGTTGAAACAAATGCACATTTAGTGCGTTTGTCTTGGATGAGTTGTGCCGCTTTGAAATACCAGTTAGCAACATAGTCAATTTTTCCTGCTGTTTTGTATGGTTTTCCACTATAGTCAACATAAGTACTAAGTGTGTCGTCCTTTTGCTCTTTGGTTTGAAGAGAGTATCCCACAAATGGAGGATTTCCCATTA
>CACWOG010000172.1 GCA_902762455.1 uncultured Bacteroidia bacterium
ATTACATTCTTTATTATTTGCATAGTCGAATGCTCGGCTTCCATCATCGAATGTTCCTTCTGACCCAGTAATAGTTATGTTCTGGCAAGCATCAAACGACTGATTTGGATGTATGTTTATAACAGCCTCCTGACCGCTAATAAAATTATTTTCTTCTCCTCCCGCAACTGCTTGAGAATGAAGATTATCAAGTGTATAGAATCCATTACCTCCGTATGGTCCCCAGCCCCACTGCATGTGGAACTTTTCGGTTTCGCCATCTATCTGATAGCCATCGCAGTTCCATGCATGACCAGCACTTCCCCATGTTGCAGGCGAACCGCTATATACCATCGGGTACTTCTGGTCAATCTGCTGTTTCAACAATGCTCTCCAGTTTGCATCGGTGTATGACGATTTGGTCTTGTATGCAACCTCTGTCGCATACTTGAAATAAGTCTTCAATGCTGTTGGAACTTCATAAGTCTGAGAGCCAGAACCATCAGCAGCCCACTGCATTTTTACTGCAACTCCAACATGATAACAAATTTTTCCAACTTCTGGATTTTCATTTCCCGAAGGGTCATCCGGCATCGAATACCAGTTATAGGTCTGGTTGGCAAAATTAACAGTAATGTTTCCGCAGCCACCATTTGCCATGTTCGAATGTGTATATGAACCGGTCCCACTTGAAGGCCAGTTCCAGTATTTCATTACATGACAAGTTGCAGTAGCAACACAACCTACAGGTGCATGTCCGTGGAAAGATGCATCGCCACCGCTCTTGGTTGGACACATTGAGTTGAAAGGCCAACCCTGTTCCCACACAATACCATCAAGCAAAACAGGAGATGTCACAACATCGCGTGTAGCCTTTGCCATCGGGTCGTAACCAAGCAGATAATTCCACTCTGCAAGGTTTGCTTCCGCCATTTCGGCATCGGTCTTGTCGGCACGGTCGTTCGACTCACTATAATAATTAAGGTATCCTGCCTGTCCGGGCGACATATTGTCGAGGTTGAACGCACACTCGAACGAATATGCAAGCACTGGCGTAATCTTGTTGTCCGACGAAACAACAATGTATCCCTCATCGCCGTTCACATCGAAAATGTATAGGTTATACTTCGGGTTAGCGTCGTTGGGATTTACAACGCACGACAGGCTTATGTCGCTCCATTCGGTTGCACGGAATGCATTGACAGTCTGATAGTAATAAGCTCTGGCGACTTTCTCTGCGTCCTTGTACGAAACGCGCTCGGCTTTAACAGCGAAAGCTATCGCTAATATTGCCAAAATAACTGATAATCTCTTCATTATTCTAAAATTTGAGTATTCGACAATTTGATGATTTGATGATTCAAAAATTTAAAGATACAAATATAATCATTTTTTTATTAAGTCGGAATTGAAATGCAAACCAATAGACTCACGCCGTGCCATAGCCTGACGAATGATAAGATAACCTATATTAATAAGATTTCTTAACTCGCAAAGACTTACTGTAACTTTCGATGTCTTGAACAAATCCTCGGTTTCACGATAAAGAATCTCCAGACGGTCGAATGCACGTTTCAAGCGAAGGTCGGTGCGGACAATGCCAACGTAGTTGCTCATAATCTGCTGCAATTCCTTGAGCGAGTGCGAAACAAGAATCAACTCCTCGTTGGTGATTGTACCTTCTTCGTTCCAAAGCGGAATCCTGTTAAGCGTTGCCTCATCGGTCATCACGGCATCCTTAGAGTCCTCGAAAGCCCTGTGCGCAAACACCACAGCCTCAAGCAACGAATTGGAAGCCAATCTATTAGCCCCATGCAGACCAGTACAAGCAGCCTCTCCGACAGCATAAAGGTTCTGAATAGAAGTACGCGCATACTCGTCGGTCTTGATACCACCGCACATATAGTGTGCAGCCGGAACTACTGGAATCAAATCGTTCTTTATGTTGATGCCGATTTCGAGGCACTTGGCATAAATTGTCGGGAAGTGCGTCATAAGCACATCCTTGTCGATATGCCTTGCATCGAGGAAAACGTGTTCGTCGCCCGAAAGCTTCATTTCGGAGTCGATGGCACGGGTAACCACATCACGAGGAGCCAACGAACCTCGTTTGTCGTACTTCACACAGAAGTCCTCGCCCTTGCGGTTGCGCAGAATTGCCCCTGCACCACGCATAGCCTCGGTAATAAGGAATGCAGGACGTTCGCTCGGATTATAAAGCGTAGTCGGATGGAACTGCACGAACTCCATGTTCTCCACAGCACCCTTTGCCCTGTAAACCATTGCAATACCATCGCCAGTAATGTGAACCGGATTTGTTGTGCTCATATAGGCGTTTCCGCATCCGCCAGTTGCAATGAGGGTCTTCTTTGCAAAAAAATTGAAAACTTTCCGGTTTTTTACATCGTAAACGTATGCACCATAACACTTTATGTCGGGAGTAGCCCTTGTTACCTCTACACCAAGATGATGCTGTGTAATCAATTCGATGGCGAAATGGTCTTCGTAAATGTCAATATTAGGATTGTTGCGGGCTTCCTGCACCAAGGCACGTTGGATTTCTGCGCCAGTCTTGTCCTTAAAATGAAGGATTCGCTTCTCAGAATGTCCGCCTTCGCGGTTCATATCGTACTGACCAGTGGAGTCGGTATCGAAATTGGTACCGATTTCAACAAGGTCGCGAATACGCTCTGGAGCCTCGCGGACAACAATCTCCACAATCTTCCTATTGTTGATGCCACAACCGGCAATCATAGTATCCTCGATATGCTTCTCGAACGAGTCGTAGCTGTTCATCACCGATGCAATACCACCCTGTGCCTTTACAGTGGAAGTGTCGTCTATCTTGTTTTTGCAAATTATAGCCACACGACCATATTTGCTGACTTTTGTCGCATAGAACAGGCCAGCGATTCCACTGCCTATCACTAAAAAGTCCACTTGTTTTCTCATTTCTTTACTACAAGTCAATTTAAGAATGCAAATATAACTCCAAAATGCATACCATATACTTTTAAAGTCCTTTTTTTGACAATCGGACAAAATATACGAATGGAAAGCTATAATTTTTATTCAAAAGTGCGAAATAAAATGTAAGTTAAGAGTTTAAAGGAAAAAGGTGATAACTGTCAAGGCAGAGCCTTGTAATTAGAAGTCGTAGGCTTGAGCCTACGACTAACTACGACTAACAGAATAAAGAAGAAAGGCGCAGTCGCCTGCGCCAATCAACCAATACAATTATGAAACACTAAGAGCGGGAAACGGGAGTCGAACCCGCGACCCTCAGCTTGGGAAGCTGATGTTCTACCACTGAACTATTCCCGCTTTGGATGCGCAAAGATAACAAATCTTTACATATCCGAGAATATTTTTTGCAGCCATCAACTTTCCGCGCTCTCCTACCCTTCTTCCAGCGCAAAGCCTTCCATCATCTCTGAATCCATTGCTCCGCTTTCGATACATGTCCAAATCGGGGTACAAGTCACGCAAGTACCCTGATAAATCATTGTAGCGACGCAAAGCATTGTAGCGACGCAAAGCATTGTAGCGACGCAAAGCATTGTAGCGGCGCAACGCATTGCGCCGCTACAGAAAAATCCCTTTGCATACCCAATTCGTCAACCTTATGGCATTGACAAATCGTAAATCCCCTAGAATCCTATCCTTGAATGCTTCGAACTCATAAGCCTCTCGCTCTTGCACTGCTCGACGATGAAACTGAAATCGGGACTTGTGCCGTTGATGACACCATCCATTATGACCTTGCGGACGATGTTGTCGATTTCACCGCCCGAAAAGTCGTAGTCGGCAGCCAGCTTACGGCACTGCTCCTCGGCAAGCCACGCGAGTTTGCTCTGCCAGATGTTCTGCTTTGCCTCAAGTGTCGGGCGGTCGAACTTCAGCTTGAAGACAAAACGACGCTCGAATGCAGGGTCAAGGTTGTCGGCAAGGTTGGTTGTGGCAATCAGTATGCCGTCGAGTTTCTCAAGTTCCTCAAGGATAATGTTCTGTATTGCATTTTCGGTCTGCGCCACACTCGAAGAATTTACATCCTTGCGTCTGCTGAACAAGGCATCGGCCTCGTTGAAGAGAAGAATAGGCTTCTGCTCCTCATCCTTGCACATGGCGGCATAGTCGGTGAAAATGCGCTTGATAATCTTTTCGCTCTCGCCAAACCAGCACGACTTGCTTGCGCTTATATCGACATGATACACCTTACGACCCGTCTTGCGGGCAATCTGCATTGCTGTTTCGGTCTTGCCTGTGCCGGGCGCACCATAGAAAATTACCGCCACACCTTTGGGCATTGACTCCTTCTCGAGGCGCTGCTGCAGATTGACAAAGTTCTCTTCCATAAGACTCTGCGTAAGGAAATCTATCTTCTGCTTCAATTCCGGAGCGTAAAACATCTGCTTTTCCCTTATATTTTCAGGAGACTCAAGCTTTTTGTCCTTGCCAGCTTTCTTCGCATACAATTGAATATCGTCTTCAAGGAACAATTCCTTTCCCTTTTCGGTAAGCTTAATGGTAATGTCCGAAATGAAATTGCCGTCCGACTTCTCGATAAGGTCAGCCTCGACCAAAGGATGCTTGCCATTAATCAAATCGGCAGCGACATTCATACGCGCACGCATCGAATCGTAAATATCATTAAGCGTTGACTCCAAATCGGACTCGTGTCCGCGCATATTCGTTATGAAATCGTCGCAACACTCGTAGAAAAATGTACGCAAATCAATAGCGTGAACAAGTTTTTTCAGGTTCTGCACAAACTTCAAGTCCGAATTCTGAGCCTCAAGGGCAGCAACCTCATCGAACAAACGACGCGTAGGCATCCTTGAATCGCATCTCTCGTCAATCATATCCGACACAAGGCTACAGAACACATACCTGTCAATTTCCTTTTTAGCCGACTTTTCGTACGATGTGTTGTTCTGTATTGCCTCCGCCAAAGAATTTTCAAGTCTATATGACAAGCGATGGCAATTTGAACATTTCACAAAGATTCCTTCATTGACCAGATTGTCAAAATATTTCCTAAGCGGCATAAAATCAACCGCATTCAAGTCGAAATAATCAACCAGCTCCCTCATCTCGAACGATGAATCGCAGTCGGCTATTGCCTTTGAGTAAGCTGCTACGACAAGCATTGTCTCAA
>CACWOG010000173.1 GCA_902762455.1 uncultured Bacteroidia bacterium
ATAGCGCATTCGAGGATGGTCTTCAATTCCTCGTCCTTTATCTGCTCGGGTTTGTAGGCACGAATGCTACGACGTCTCATTATGCAGTCAACTACCTGATTCTTCTGTTCCGAACATTGCTGTTCGCACTTGCTGTTTTCTTCTACAGTTTCTGTCTTGTTGTTATTGCACGATACCATAGTGAATACAAACAAAATTAACAAATAAAAACAATTCTTCATATACTTATAAATTTAATGGCATATACAAACAAGAAAAGGGAAAGCCCAACGGGTATTCCCTATCCTTTAATATTGCAAGAATGCTACTACTTCTTTGCAGCAGCACGCTGTTCCAAATGCTTCTGATAGCGGTTACGGAACTTATCAACACGACCAGCGGTATCAACAAGCTTAATCTTACCAGTGTAGAACGGGTGAGATGTGTTGGAGATTTCAAGCTTGTACAAAGGATACTCAACACCATCAACAACAATCGTTTCCTTAGTGTTAGCGGTTGACTTGGTAATGAAAACATTTTCATTCGACATGTCCTTGAATGCTACCAAGCGATACTTATCAGGATGTATTCCCTTTTTCATTGTATTTAATTTTAAATATTCTTACTAATTTTTGGACGGCAAAGGTACTACTTTTTTTTTATTCCACAAAATTCTGTTCAAAAATATTCCAAGAATTTTCCCTTTCGTCAATAATTATTGTAACTCGTTATCTTACACGAACTTTGCGTCCCAGTTGGAGCACTGTATTTGGCGTAAGGTTGTTGTTGAGCGAACAAATTCTGCTTACCGAAGTTCCGTATTTGCGAGCAAGAGCGCTCAAAGTGTCTCCCTGACGGATAATATGCCAGGTGCCTTCGCCGGTCTCGACTGTACTTGTCGAAGAAGAAGAGGAAGACGATGAAGAATATCTTGCCGTCGAATTAAGTTTGTTACGCGGCAGCACAAGAGTGTCGCATCGCAGGGTTGTGTCCTTCCAATTGACAATCGTCTCGGGGTCGAACGGGAAGCCTTTGTATCTGGTCTCGAAATGCAGGTGCGGACCAGTGCTTCTGCCGGTGCTTCCGCCCAGGCCTATAACTTCGCCCACATCAACCGGCTCGTTTTCGCGAACTAGAATCTTCGACAGGTGTCCGTAGTAGGTTTCGAGTCCGTTGGCATGGCGCACCACGACCAAGTTTCCGTAACCACCGCAATAGCCAGTGTATCTAACCTTTCCTTCGAATGCCGAATAAACGGGGTCGCCTATATTTAAAGGTATGTCGCTACCGGTATGAGCACGTCCATGACGCCAGCCGTACTTTGAATACACAAAGCCTACACGTGGTATGCAAAAATCAGTGGAATCTTCTATTAGTGGCAGCACTATGGTGTCGGGAAGCGTTGCGATGTCGAAATTCCTATGCGCATTGTGGTCGGTAGTAATCCAGTCGATGTCGTACATTTCGGAATTCACATGCTTGGGCTTGGGCAAAACGAGCGAATCCCATGTTCTGTCGCTGAATATTACTATTTTGACGTACTTGTCTGAAGTGGATAAAGTATCCACCGAAACCTTGGCTACGCCTTGTGCAAAAATTTCGGCGGATAGAAACAATAAAAACAAAAACAAACATTTATTCATACCGCAAAAATAAGCAAAAATGCTGAAAAACAAGTTTCTTTTGCGGATTCGTATAGTTGTTAGGGTTTGTAATATACTTCTGCGGTAATCCAATCTACAAATAAAACGTCAGCTTGTTTGGGAGGCATTCATAGTATAAAACAAAAAAGCCACTGAAATTCAGTGGCTTTCTGCAGTCCGGCGGGGAATCGAACCCCGATTACCAGAATGAAAATCTGACGTCCTAACCATTAGACGATCGGACCAAAATTCCCATCGTTTTGGGACTGCAAAATAAGTGCATTTTTTCCACATAACCAAATGTTTTTTCACATTTTTTTGAAAATTATTGCATTTAGGATAATTATGAGGCGCAAACAATTGTAAATCAATAAACTAAATAATGCATAACGAAAGCGATGTTTTGTGATTGCGGATAAAATATCCTTATATTCATGCCTTCGAGAGTACAAATTCTGAATGACACATACAAAAAAAGGTCGGAACGAAGATCCCGACCTTTTATATCTGAAACAATATCCCTATTCTTCCATTGCAGCGACGATTTCGTCAGTCATTTCCATATTGTGGAATACGTTTACAACGTCATCGTCATCTTCAAGAACATCTATGAGCTTCAAAACGCCCTTTGCATCCTCTGGAGAAATAACCTTGGTGTCGTTCGGGATTCTTCTGAGTTCGGCACAAGTAGGAACGATATTCATTTCTTCCAACTTCTTGTTTACTGCGCCAAAGTCTTCGAACGAACTGGTTACGGTTATTGTTTCTTCATCCATTTCGATGTCTTCTGCACCAGCGTCAATGATTTCAAGTTCGAAATCGTCCATGTTGATTGAATCAGACATTGGAATCTCAAATACACCCTTGCGTTCGAAAAGGAAACTCAATGAACCATTAGTTCCGAGAGTGCCGTTGAATTTGTTGAAAGCTGCACGTACAGACGAAACTGTTCTGTTGTTGTTGTCCGACAAACATTCAACGAACAATGCAATACCATGAGCTGCGTATCCTTCGAAAGTGATTTCCATGAAATTTGCACCGTCCTGATCACCTTTCTTGATAGCTCTTTCGATATTGTCCTTAGGCATGTTGACACCTTTTGCATTCTGGACAGCAAGCCTCAATTTTGCGTTATAGTTGGGGTCGGTTCCTCCACCTTCCTTTACTGCTATTGTTATTTCCTTTGCTAACTTTGAGAAGATTTTCGATCTCTTAGCGTCCAATGCGCCCTTCTTTCTCTTAATCGTTGACCATTTATTATGTCCTGACATATAAATATATATTTATGTTAAACTTCTATTCCAAATTTGAAGTCACAAAATTACAAAATAATTTCTTTTTATCGTGCAAATTCGAATAAAAAAATAATGACGAGCTCATTTTTGACAAAAAAGGATGGCTTGTAACCGTCCTTTTCGTCGTATGTTCTATTGGATGAAATTTACATACTATTATTGCTACAAATACAGAAAACAATGCGATTTTATAGGATACAAAAAAAATAGGGAGGTTGCCCTCCCTATTCAAATTATCGTTGATGTAGATTATCTTATTACATTGATTTTTACAACGCTTGTGCCAACCTTTACGAAATAAGTTCCTTCGCAAAGTCCCGACATATCTATGGTCTGGTTTTCAGTTGCATTGTCGATGCTTGCGACAACCTGTCCCAAAGTGTTTATTACAACAATGTTCTGACCTTCTGCATTTGCGATGTTAATCTGTCCGTTGGTCGGGTTAGGATAAACCTCAATTGCATTTGCAAGCATTTCGTCAACCGAAGCATCGCAGTCGGCAATGATGTCGTTTACAGTAGGATAGTTCACATAGTACTTTCCGTACGAGTATTCAACAACACCTGCTACACTATAATATTTGTCGTCTTGAATTGTGTATGCATCGTTTGCAAAATTGTGGCTGAATGTAACTGTATCACCAGCGGCATTTACGCATGTCCAGTTGCCGTATGGCATTGTGTGTCCTGTGCTACGTACACATTCAACTCGAACATAGCAACCTTCGTAAGCTTCACTCTTGGCTTCGTTAACTGTTACATTTATAGGTGTAGCAACGCCTATGTCGAAAACTTCATAGTTTGCAACGTTCTTCAACTCGGTAAGGCCATAATATTCGGTTACTAGAGCTTGTAATTTTACAGAGTCGCCAATGTCCGGGTTGTTTATAGAGTCGAATACCCAGACACCGCTCCAAGCATCATTTGCATCCTGAATCGAATAACCTTTTACAGGACTATAAGGTGTATTTAAGAAGTTTGATGTAACAACGCCCTTTACCCAAACTGTCTGGTTGTTCAATGGAGAATCGCCGCTTTCTTCGTTTGTGTACTGTATGTCGCGGATTGCTGTGAAAGTAGGTCCAGCAAGGTTAACAGTGAATGTTGAAGCTGCCGATGCTACTACGCTTTGGTCGTTTGCAACCAAATTTGCATGAATTGTATGTTCGCCATTTGTAAGGCCAGTAAATGCGTGTGAAGTTTCTGTTCCAGAAACAGTTTCACCATCGTCAATCGAGAACGAAATGTTTCCATCTGTACCGACTGTGAAGTTGAAAACTTCTACCGTTGCATTCACTGCAGCTGAGTAAATCGTGCTTCCATTTGCAGGATTGGTTATTGAAATAGTAGGAACAGAACCACCTACAACAATGTCGGCTTCATCACGAGGCTTGAGTTCCCAGATTCCATCCTGTCCGAACCAGTCAACAATACCGGTTACTGTGTAGGATGTGCCAACTGTCGGAGTGTAGGTAAGACCAAATACTACGATTGATGTTCCATCGCTGATAGTCCATTTTTTTGCTCCGCCAATGTTTGTGCAAGTTCCAGTTACGGTTACCAATACGCTTTCGTATGGTTCTGCAATCTCGCTGATGTTAGCAAGTGCAACTCCATTGATTGGAGTAGCTGCACCATTGTTTACAACAGCTGTTGGATTCATTTCGGTAAGACCATTGTATTCGGTGATTGTTCCTGTTACGGTAACATTGTCGTTGCGGGCAGGAGTACGGTCAGAGTTAGTATTATATATGTAAAGACCGCTCCATGCTGCCTCAGCATCCTGAATGTAGAACTTGTCGCTGTTCAGTGCTGTAACTGTGCCGCTGACAGTAACCGTTTGTCCTGCAAGTGGCGATGCGCCGTCTTCGGCAGTTGTGTACTGGATGTCGCGAATTGCAAGTTGACCATTGGTACGTGCCTCGAAAGTTACGGTTGCAGTAACAGGTGTTTCCAATGATGCATTTTCCATAGTCACAAGATCGAAAGCCAAAGTGTTGCTGCCGTTTGCAAGGTTATTTACTGTAAATGGCGCTTCGGAAGTAATATATTGTGCTTCGCCATTGTTCAAAGCGTATTTCATCTTGCCATCGGTTCCGAGGTCAAAATTGTAAACCCTAAATTCTACTGTTACATTGTCGTCCATAATTATTGAACCTTCTGTCGGCGAAAAAACGCGAAGAGCAATGCCATCAACATTTTCGGTTATGTCCGTAG
>CACWOG010000174.1 GCA_902762455.1 uncultured Bacteroidia bacterium
GTCATTATAAACTATAATGCCCATCTGAATTTAGATACTTTCGCTCGATAAAGTGGCTGAGCAATTTTTGAATTTTTAAATCAGCGTAGCTAATCATTCAAATCATTGTATTACCTTTGCCAATCTTTTAACAAATTATGCTTTGACATGAACGCCAATAAATCAATTCTTTACGTTTCATACGACGGAATGACCGACAGTCTTGGTCAGTCGCAGGTAATTCCTTATCTGACAGTGCTTTCCAAAAACGGCTACGACATTCACATACTCTCTGCCGAAAAGCCCGAAGCCTACGCAAAGCGCAAGGATTTCATAGGCAAACTTCTGTCCGACAACAACATACAATGGCATCCCGTTCCATACACAAAAAAACCGCCAATAGTTTCCACAGTAAAGGATGTATTCCGCATGAAAAAGGAAGCACGCCGTCTGCACAAGCAGTACAATTTCAGCATAATACATTGTCGCTCATACATTTCGGCATTTGTTGGCGTTTATATGAAACGTAAGTTCGGCACCAAGTTCATCTTCGATATGCGCGGTTTCTATGCCGACGAGCGCGTTGACGGAAAGCTCTGGAACCGCAGCAATCCGATTTACAACGCCGTTTACAAGTATTTCAAGCGCAAGGAACGGCTTTTCTTCACACAGGCCGACCACACCATAAGCCTCACCTACGCAGGCCGCGACATAATACACACCTTTGCAGGCTTGGAAAACATACCTATAGAAGTTATCCCCTGCTGTGCCGACACCGAACTATTTGACTACCACAAAATTGACACAGCAAAAGTTGAACAGCAACGCAAGGAACTCGGAATTACCGAAAATGAATTTGTCGTTACCTACCTCGGCTCAATCGGCACATGGTACATGGCTGAGGAAATGATGCATTTCTTCAAATTGCTGAAAGCAAGTAAACCGAATGCAAAATTCCTTTTCATTTCGCGCGACAATCCGCAGATAATCCACTCGTTGTGCGACAAGTACGACATCAGTCACAGCGATGCGATAGTGCATCCCGCCGACCGCGAAAATGTGCCGACGATGATTGCCATTGGAAATGTGTCGCTGTTCTTCATAAAGCCAGTTTTCTCAAAGAAGGCCTCATCGCCGACCAAACTTGCCGAACTGCTTGGCATGGGAATGCCCGTAATCTGCAACGGCGATGTCGGTGACCTAGACAAGTTTATGCACGACACTCCTTTTGGTCTGATTACCACCAAGTTTGACGAGAAATCTCTGAAAGAACTCGTTTCGCAAATCGACACCCTACAGAACCTCGAGCGCGAATACCTGCGCAAAATCTCGCTTGACCTTTTCTCGCTGAAAATCGGAGCAGAAAGATATTTGAAGGTTTATAAGGGGCTGGAAGGCGAAAAGCCAATTTCAAACAACTTCAAACAACATTAAACCATTTCAAACAACCTCAAACTACATGAAACAACTTCAAACCACTTCAAACAATTTCAAACAACATCAAACAATTTCAAACCATTTCAAACAATCTAAAATCGTACCTCGTAAATCAAAAATCGTAAATTATTCTTATTTTTGCATCAAATTTACACATCGTGACAAAACGGCTTCTGCTCATAGTACACCACAGGCCTAACCGCTCTCCCGGACAGCGTTTCCGAATCGAGCAGTTTTTGCCTCGCCTCGAAAAAGCAGGCTACGAAGTCACATTCTCCAACATCATCAGCGAAAAGGACGACCGTACATTCTACTCGCACGGACATTACTTTGGAAAACTTATGTTCGTGATAAAGAGCTTTTTCCATAGGATGAAGGATGCGCGTATAGCAAAGAATTATGACCTTGTGTTCGTCTATCGCGAGGCATATATGCTTGGTACGACAATCTTCGAGCGCAAGTTTGCAAAGAGCGGAGTACCAATGATTTTCGACTTCGACGACTCCATCTGGCTGAACGACACCAGCGAAGGCAACCAGAACCTCGCTTGGCTTAAACGCACCGAAAAGACAAACGAAATTTGCCAGTATGCTACACTCGTAAGCGTTGGCAACCAATATCTTGCCGACTATGCAAAGCAATTCAACAGCAACATTTTCATACTGCCGACAGTAATAAACACCAACTACCACAAGCCGACAAAACGCAAACCTCACGACCGTATTTGCATCGGCTGGACAGGCACACAACCTACGCTCAAGCACTACGAAACCGCATATCCCGTACTCAAGCGCATCAAGGAAAAGTATGGCGACAAAGTGTATTTCAAGGTGATAATGAACTCCAAAACCTGGCAAAGCGAAATCCCCGATACCAAAATCGTGCAATGGTCGGCACAAAATGAAATCGACGAGCTTTGCGAGTTCGACATCGGCATTATGCCCCTACCCGACGACAAGTGGAGCCGAGGAAAGTGCGGTTTCAAGGGACTGCAGTGCATGGCTCTGGAACTGCCGGTGGTAATGTCGCCAGTTGGAGTAAACAAAGAAATTATCAACGACGGCAAGAACGGCTTCCTCGCCTCCAACGATGACGAGTGGGTGGAAAAATTGTCGGTACTCATTGATTCAGAACAACTTCGCCGCGAAATTGGCAAAAACGCCAGACAAACCGTCGAGGAACGCTTCTCGGTTACCGCCTGGGAAGACAAGGTGGTGGAAACTTTCGATGGACTGATAAAATAATCAGGTAACTATATACAAGTTGACTAAATTCTATACTAACAATAAGTCATTCCGCAAGTTAGAACAATAACGCGATACGGAACGGAGGAGCGTAATATTGTTCAACTATGCGGCACCTTTAGCTCGGCGCAGCCAATCTCCCGTGAAAAGAGATTTCGATGGAGATTACTCACTCCGTTTCGTGAAGGAGTTCCGCCTAGACAGGCTCACACGACACGTTCCTTAGTCGGTTCGCTTTGTCTTGTGGACCCTTTAGAGCACGAAGCTTGCGAGTAATGACTAAGGAGCCTATAACAAAAAGTACATTGTGTCAACACGTATATAGCTTCCAATAATCATTACGAA
Organism: uncultured Bacteroidia bacterium; assembly: GCA_902762455.1. Taxonomy (GTDB): domain Bacteria; phylum Bacteroidota; class Bacteroidia; order Bacteroidales; family ML635J-15; genus Bact-19. Next base: position 3,006 of record CACWOG010000174.1, read on the forward strand.
ATTTTTCGTAACGAAAAATTTCGTAATTGCAAACAACTGATTTTCAAACATCAACAAAGGTAACCACAAATATTTTGTGCATTAAAGATTCTTTCAAGGCGAAATATTTCCAAAACATTTAACAACAAAACAACATTTTCCATCGTTAATAATTCTTAACTTTGCAAAAAATACGATAAGATGAAAAAGATATTCGCAATACTAGCAAGCATATTATTAATAGGTACTACCCTATTCGCACAGACAGAACCTATAAAGCAAGCAAAGAAATTCGAACGCCTGCTCAACTACATCGATGCGATGTACGTTGACACCGCCGACATAGCCAAAATTACCGAAGTCGCAATCGTAAAGATGCTGCAGGAACTCGACCCGCACTCGGCGTACATCAGCGCCGACGATGTTGCAAAGTCGAAGGAACAGCTTGATGGCAGTTTCGATGGAATTGGCGTACAGTTCCGTCTGATACAGGATACCATAGTAATACAGGATGTCATTTCTGGCGGTCCGTCGGAAAAGGTAGGACTGAAATCGGGCGACCGCATTGTGAAGGTTAACGATGAAGTCGTTGCAGGCATAAAAATCGACAATACAGGTGTTGCGAAGCGTCTGCGTGGCAAAAAAGGCACAAAAGTCACCGTTGGAATCCTGCGGCCAGGCGAAAAAGACCTCCTTTACTTCGAGATTATCCGCGACAAAATTCCAATCCACAGCGTTGATGCGTTCTACACTGTCGGCGATGTAGGATATGTGAAACTCAACAAGTTCGCCCGCACCACTGAAGCCGAAATGGACTCTGCATTCCAGTATTTCACACAAAAGAAGGTTAAAAACATAATACTCGACCTCAGCGACAACACCGGTGGCTACCTAGACCAGGCAGTGACACTTTGCAGCCGTTTCATAGAGCCAAACAAATCCATCGTTTACACCAAGGGAGAAAAAATGCCTCGCTACGACTACAATTCGAAGGAAATGTCGGCAGAAAAAGTTAACCGCAACGGAAAACTGGTTGTCATTATCAACGAGAACTCCGCATCGGCGAGCGAAATCACCTCGGGAGCAATACAGGACTGGGACAGAGGCGTTATCGTAGGTCGCCGTTCGTTTGGCAAAGGATTGGTACAGAGAGAAATGAATCTTACCGACGGTTCTATTGTCCGCTTGACGATTGCCCGCTACTACACCCCGTCGGGACGTTGCATACAGAAGCCGTACAGCAGCTACGAAGAATACAACAAGGACTTGCTCAACCGCTACAACCACGGCGAATACTACCACAAGGACAGCATCAAGTTCAACGACAGCTTGAAATACAACACCTTGAAATACAAGCGCACAGTTTATGGCGGCGGCGGCGTTATGCCCGACGACTTTGTTCCACTCGACACCACATTGCGTTCCGACTACCATCTTGCATTGCAACGCAAGAACATTTTCTTCCCGACCATTTCGGAGTACATCGACAAGCACAAGGATGAACTGAAGAAGAAGTACAAGGATGTGGAAAACTTCGCACAGAATTTCACTGTTCCCGAAGAATTTATGAAAACAATGCTTGCAAAGGCCAAGGATGCAAAAATCAATGTCGATTCGCTACCGAAAGCCACACCAGCACAGGAAATCTATCTGAAGAATCACATCAAGTCGTCGATGGCAAGCGACATCTGGGGAAACTCTGCATTCTGGGTAATCTTCAACCAGCAGGACCCAACCGTAAAACGCGCTTTCGAAATCATTGGCGATGACAAACTGTACAACTCATTGCTGAAGAAGAAATAAGAATTAATCTGATTTGATGATTTGATAATTTGATAATTTGACGATTATCAATTATCAATTGTTAATTGTCCATTGTTAATTATCAATTGTCAATTCATACATCACGCACGCACAATGGCACTCCTTTCCGCACACAGGGCACAAATAGCCCTTTGCAATGCTGTCGGCATACCAATAGTCTGGAATTTCGCAAACAGGACGGAACCCATTTCTACGGAAAACCACATCCGAATTTACAATTCCATCGTGTTTCCATAAGGGCGACATAATTTTTTTTGCACCCAGCGAGCTCAAATATTCCACAGCCTTAGCCACCTCACATACGACTTGCCGTCTTTTGCACCAACAAGAGCTATACAAAAGCCAAGAATCTTGCCATCTTCCTCTGCTATAAAGACTTTGCCTTCCGACAAATCAGTTTTTGTGATATAGTTTTTTCCCAACTGGCTATCGGCAATAGCAAACACAGCATCAATGTCATCGGCATACAAATCTCTTATATCAACCATAGTTAACGATTACTGCGCAAACTTACAGAAAAAGTTGAAAACTCAACTTCTAGAAATCGCAAATATGTTTTATTTTTGCACAAATTTAAAATTTACAGTCATGGAAGGAAAACTTTACCTATATAACACTCTTTCGAGAATGAAGGAGGTATTCAAGCCGATAAAACCGCCATTCGTTGGAATGTATGTCTGCGGTCCTACAGTTTACGGAGATGCTCATCTTGGACACGCACGTCCAGCTATCACCTTCGACCTTTTGTTCCGTTACCTGCAACATATTGGCTACAAGGTTCGTTATGTACGAAACATCACGGATGTGGGCCATCTGGAGCACGATGCCGACGAAGGTGAGGACAAGATTGCCAAGAAAGCCCGACTGGA
>CACWOG010000175.1 GCA_902762455.1 uncultured Bacteroidia bacterium
GATTCAACTCAGTATATATGATGCTTGACTCTGGTGCCCGTGGTTCTAAGGAACAGATTAGCCAGTTGTGCGGTATGAGAGGTCTTATGGCTAAGCCGCAGAAGTCTGGTACAGGCGCAAGCGAAATCATCGAAAACCCAATTCTTGCAAACTTCAAGGAAGGTCTTTCGATTCTCGAATACTTCATCTCCAGCCACGGTGCTCGTAAGGGTCTTGCCGATACCGCTCTTAAGACGGCTGATGCTGGTTACTTGACCCGTCGTCTTGTCGATGTGGCTCACGATGTAATCATCACCGAGGAAGACTGCGGTACATTGCGCGGACTTGAAGTTTCTGAACTCAGAAAGGACGACGGCGAACTTATCGAATCGTTGTACGACCGTATCTTGGGTAGAATCAGTGTTCACGATGTATTCCATCCACAGACCAACGAACTTATCGTTGCTTCGGGTGAAGAAATTACAGAAGACATTGCTAAGATAATAGCTGACTCTCCAATCGAGAAGGTTGAAATCCGTTCGGTTCTCACCTGCGAATCGCATAGGGGCGTTTGCGCTAAGTGCTACGGACGTAACCTTGCAACCCACAGAATGGTTCAGAAGGGCGAGGCTGTAGGTGTTATCGCTGCTCAGTCAATCGGTGAACCTGGTACTCAGCTTACTCTTCGTACATTCCACTCTGGTGGTATCGCTGGTAACATCGCAAGTGAATCTACAATCACTGCAAAGTACGACGGTATCCTCGAAATCGATGAACTCCGTACAGTATCTCACGAAGAGGAAGGTGGTAATGTTGACATCGTTGTTACCCGTATGGCCGAACTCAAGATTCTCGACCCGGGAACAAAGATTGCATTGGTTAACAAGACATTGCCATATGGTTCAAGATTGTATTTCAAGAACGGTGACCTCGTTAAGAAGGGCGACAAGATTTGTGAATGGGACCAGTACAATATTGTAATCATTTCCGAATATACTGGTAAGCTTGTCTTCGAAGATGTGGTCGAAGGTGTCAACTTCAAGCAGGAAATTGCTCCGCAGACAGGTTTCATCGAGAGGATAATTACCGAAACCAAGGATAAGTCCAAGATTCCTGTTGCAAAGATTGTTGACAAGAACAAGGAAGTCCTTGCAGTTTACAACTTGCCTGTAGGCGCACGTCTGATGAAGAACGAGAAAGACCAGATTCTGGCAGGTGACATCCTCATCAAGATGCCGAAGGTTGTAGGTAAGGGTGGTGATATCACGGGTGGTTTGCCACGTGTAACCGAGTTGTTCGAGGCTCGTAACCCATCCAACCCTGCTGTTGTATCCGAAATTGACGGTGTTGTCCAGTTCGGTAAGGTTAAGCGTGGTAACCGCGAAATCGAAATTGTTCCGAAGGAAGGCAACTCGAAGAAATACTTGGTTCCGCTGTCAAAGCAGATACTTGTTCAGCCGAACGACTACATCAAGGCTGGTACTCCGCTTATCGATGGTGCTATCACTCCATCCGACATCCTTGCTATCAAGGGTCCGACCGCAGTTCAGGAATATCTTGTAAACGAAATTCAGGATGTTTACCGTCTGCAGGGTGTTAAGATTAACAACAAGCACTTCGAAGTTATCGTACGCCAGATGATGAGAAAGGTTCTCGTAGAAGACCCAGGTGACACCCAGTTCCTCGAGAATCAGGTTGTTGACAAGTGGGAATTCAGGCAGGAAAACGATTCTATCTTCGACAAGAAGGTAGTCGTTGACGCTGGCGATTCGGAGAACTTCACCGCAGGTCAGATAGTTTCTTACCGCAGACTTCGCGATGAAAATTCAATGTTGAAGCGTAAGGACAAGAAGTTGGTTGAGGCACGTCCAGCAATTCCAGCAACATCAAGCCAGGTATTGCAGGGTATCACCAAGGCTGCTTTGCAGACATCGAGCTTCATGTCGGCTGCATCATTCCAGGAAACCACAAAGGTATTGAACGAGGCTGCTATCCGCGCTAAGGAAGATACACTCGAAGGTATGAAGGAAAACGTAATCGTGGGTCACTTGATTCCAGCAGGAACAGGTCTGCGCGAATTCCAGAGCTTGCGCGTATGCAACAAGGCCGAAGTTGCTCCTTACCTTGAAACTATGGAACAAAACAATGAAATTTAATAGCTATGGCAGAGAATAACAACCAGTTGAACATTGAATTGGACGATACGATAGCACAGGGTACATACGCAAACCTTGCTGTAATAACCCACTCGTCATCGGAATTTATACTTGACTTCGTAAGGGTTATGCCCGGTGTGCCAAAGTCGAAGGTGCAGTCGAGGATAATACTAACTCCCGAACATGCAAAGAGACTTTTGCGAGCATTGCAGGACAATATCCAAAAGTTCGAGTCTAATTTTGGCCAGATAGAAATTCAATCTTCAAAGTTGCCGATGAATTTCGGAGGCAATACTGCAAAGGCATAAATATTCATTTTTATAGGTAAAAAAAAGGAGAATGATTAGTTCTCCTTTTTTTGTCGTATTAAGCCGACTATCGGGTATATTTGTTAGTTGGATTATCTTAATATATACATCTTTCCGACTTCACGCTTGAAATACTTGTCGGTGCCGACATCACGCTTTTCAATTTCCTCGCCGTTGAGTTTTGCCTTTACCGTGTAGAAATAAACACCATTTGCAAGTTTGTCGCCGTAGGTGTCGCAACCGTCCCACGCGTATTCGGTAATGTTCTTGCCAATCGTTATAGGACCAAGTTCGTCAAGGTATATGCGCTTTACAATCTTTCCTGTAACGGTGAATATTTCGATTTCAAGTTCATCTGGAGTTTCACTGCCGGTAAGCTCGAATACGAAGCGCGTCTGCGAACTGAACGGATTGGGGTAGTTCATCAGGTTGGTGATTGTTGACTTTGTTATGATGCAGAAGTCGATTACATAGCTATTGTCGCCCGAAACGTTACCTGTAGCATCTTTTGCCTGCACCTGAAGCCTGTATGTTCCATCTTCTGTGAATATCGGCTTGTATATGATTTTACAGCTGTTGTTAGGCAGTTCGGCTGGAATCCACTCGATGGTTTCAGACGGATTTTCCTGTATGCCGAAATTAATTCGCTTTGTACGACCTGTTGTAAGATTTGTCAGTTTCAAGTCGAACAGAGAGGTGTCGTTGAGCGCCAGGTACTTGTTTTCGTCCTTCAGTGTGATGAGAATTTCTGGCTTTGCCGAGATTATTTCGCCGTTCATTATGAATTTTCCGTCGAAACTGACTTCAAGCAAAGGATTCGTATTGTCGTTTGCAATGTAGAAATATTTCGAGGCGATGTTGTTGTAATGGTATTGTTCGGGCTGGTAGTATGTGCCAGTTGTTTCGTTTATCGGGTTGAATTCTACCCAGATGCTATTCAAGCCAGAAAGTCCGAGCGTTGAGTAGCGGATAGTATCAATTATGATGTCGTGGGCAGGATGTGGACGCAAAGTCTTGATGTCGATTATGGTCTCGTTGTTGTGACTGTCGCGAAGCCAATATTTCACCACGAGGCTGTCCATATCGTAGTTGCTGACGTTCTGTGTAGCAATCGAGAATACAAGTTCATCGCCTCGTTCTATGGTGTCGGTATGGAAGAAAAAGCCCAGTTTGGGGTCTATTGCAGTTTCCGGCACGCCGTCGAAACGCAACTGCCATTTCTTTAGCTGTGGCGGAGTGCGGTTTACAGTGTCGCGGGTAAATAGGTTTAGCCGCAAATTTGGATATGTGCGGTAGTCAATAAGGTTTCCGAGTGCCGAAAGGAGCAGGTCGTTGGCTCCAATGCTGTCGATGACGAGTTCTTCTTCGCCCGACGGACGTATGCCGTACACTTCGAGTTTAAGTTCTTCATCGGCATCGCTCTGATGAGCCCATTGCAGCGAGCGCCATTGTTTTGAAGGACCAACAACAACGCTTTTAATGTATCCGTATGTCATGTCGGTTACAAGGTCGAGCGGATCCATATCAATGTCGTCGCCAAAAACTTCCCTGTGTATTGATGGTGTTCCTTTTTTTGTGCAGAAAATATATGCCTTGTTATTTGGTACTGTGCGTATTAGAGTTGAACCAAGACTTTCCATTTTTTGTTTCAGAATTTCGGGAAGCGATGAAAAAGGAACTGTACGCCACGAATATATCAGTATGTAGTAGCCGTCGGGAACATCATTTAGCAGGTTGATCATGCCGTTGAGTGCATTTGCATTTATGTCGAAAGTAAAATAAGGCTGCGGATTTGATGCCGAGAAGCATTTGGGATAGTTGCGGTGTCCGTAGTTTTGTCTATTCGACTGCCAAGCAAGTATCGTTGTAGGGTCTATTACAGCGACTGCCATTGCCGAACCAGTGTTGCAGTTGCCATTTGCTCCTGTTTGTTGTCCTATTGTGTTGTCGATTGACCATCGCACGACATTGAAAGTACTTGTGCCTACATTTGCACGGTTGTGGCATCTTAGCCGCTTCTGTCCTTGGGAGTATGTAAATAATTGAGTATTCCTGTTATATTCTATTAGGTTAAAATTATCCTTCTTGAACTGATAGTAGTGAGCCTGCGACCATCCTTCCTCGCCTTCGATATATATGAACGACGATTCTTTCCACGATGGTTCTCCTTCGGTTTGACTTGATACTCTCCAGTAGTAAACCGTATTTTCTGTCAGTTGGAAAGGCAGTTTCCATTTAACAATTCCGCCTTCGCTCTGCATTGTCGTTTCGCGCATCAGCGGACTGTTGAAAGCATCTGTCGTGTCAATCTGGAAACGATAGCCGGCAGTGCTGAGGAACGGGTCGCCTGTGGATGCGGTCAGCGAAACTGTGTCGGATGGATAGATGGCGTATTCGTAAGGATAAATCGGAAAAATATCACTCGACTTAATCATAAAATCCATCGTGGCGTAGTTGTTTGTTTCCGACAGCTCGTCTATTTCGTTCATTCCGTCAACATATACGCGGATGCTGTTCATACCGGCGCCATCGATAATATTGGTAGGCACCCTTACGTTTGCACTTCTGCGGTAGATGCAGCCGTCAACAATAGTTTCGTAGTGTGACTCGTTGCCGTCGGGGAGTTT
>CACWOG010000176.1 GCA_902762455.1 uncultured Bacteroidia bacterium
AAAATGGCAGTAGCATCGTGCCATGACTGCTTAACAACCTCGGAGAGGTTTCATATTTATAGAAAAACATATGCATTTTTGGAGCGCTGGCGCATGTTTTTCTCTGGTTGGTGAGCCTGTCGAACCACAAAAACTGTGACAGCGCACAATTGGGCGGACAATAATTAAATATTATAATTATCAGATTTCCGTTTCCTTCGTTTCGGCTACGCTCAACGGGCGGTAATTGTCAATTATCCATTGTCAATTATCCATTGCTAATTGTCCATTATTAATTGTTCATTGTCAATTGTTCATTGTCAATTGTTCATTGTCAATTGTCCATTGTCAATTGTCCATTGTTTTTCCATCAGCATTATTCCCGTAAACAAACAGAAGAAAATTATTCCATTGAATGCAACCGTTATCACATTCTGGGAATAAATTTATAATAAACATTATAATAATAAAAATTATAATTATCTTTGCGCTATAATAATTATAGGTCATGAAAGTAAATAATCCGTTCATAATAACGAGCAAATATGTCTCGAAGGAATATTTTTGCGATAGGGAGAAGGAATCTGCGGAATTGGTTGGGAATATACGGAATTGGCGCAACACGGTCTTGGTTTCACAGCGAAGAATGGGCAAGTCTGGGCTTATTGGACATGTATTCTCGACACCAGAAATATCAAAGGAATACGAAACATTTTTCATTGACATATACGATACTACCAGCCTTGATGACTTTGTGTTGCTTTTAGGAAAGGAGATATGCGAAAGGCTTCAGTCGCGTGGAGAAAAACTGGTGGAAAAGTTTCTGATGACAGTGTCCTCCGTGGTAGCGTCGTTCAGTGCCGACCCGATAAGCGGTATGCCGTCGATAGATTTGAAGCCAAGTGCAACAAGTTCGGCAGGAAAATCATTGGAACAGATATTCAAATTCTTGGAAAGCAGTTCAAGACCGTGCGTGGTCGCAATTGACGAGTTCCAACAGATAGCCGACTACCGTGATGGCAAGAAAATTATTGCAACTTTGCGCAAGCTTGTGCAAAACTGCCAGAATACCTGCTTTATATTCGCAGGAAGCAACCGAAGAATGATGGGACAGCTTTTCAATACGCCTTCCGAACCATTCTTTATGAGTTGTACGCCACTGTATTTGGATGCTATTGCACTTGATAAATACACGGATTTTGTAAGCGGACACTTCAAGAACAATGGGAAAAAAATCGAGAAAAAATGTATCGAAACCGTTTACACTCTGTTTGATGGACATACTTGGTATATGCAATATGTTTTCAATAGGATTTTTGAAATTACAGATGCTGGTCAAACAGCCAATTTGCAGTCGATAGCAACAGCAATAAGCAACATTTTTGATATTTTCGGGCATGTTTTCCAAGAAATGTTGCTAAGGGTTTCCGAGAAGCAAAAGGCTTTGTTGATAGCTGTCGCCAAGGAAAACAAGGTGAAAAATATTACTGGTTCGCAATTTATTTCGACCTACAATCTGAAGACGGCAAGTGCAATCCAAGGTGCGCTTAGACCGCTGATTGAAAATGAAACTATTACGAAAGAAGTTGATTGTTATCGTATTACAAATAGGTTTTTCTCGCTTTGGATAGCAAAAAGGTATTGATTTTATAATAAATATTATAATAATAAAAATTATAAATTATTCATTATCAGATTTTCGTTTCCTTCGTTTCGGCTACGCTCAACGGGCGGTAATTGTCAATTGTCCATTGTCAATTGTCCATTGTCAATTGTCAATTGTCCATTATTAATTGTTCATTGTCAATTGTCCATTGCTTTCCCATCAGCATAATCCCCGTAAACAGACAGAAGAATATTACACCATTTATTATTGACAGCATATCCTCGATGCAGAAGAAGCAAAGTGTTATTATGCACCACCAGACCATTGTGCCGTTTCTCGATTTGATGGCCGTGCGGAACATTGCAAAGAACAGCAGTAGGAGTGAGGCTATTCCCAAAATCCCAAACGAGGCAAATGTACGCAGAAACTGGTTGTGTGGCGAGCAGGTGCCTGCGTAGTTTTCGCCCATGCGCAGTTTCATTTTCTTTTCCATTTCGGCATACACATCGCCTTGACCCGTACCTATGAGCCAATTCTCGGAAATTAGTTCAAACGCCGATTCCATGCACTTTATGCGGATGGTTGTCGATTCGGTTCTTGTGCGTGGTGTCACTTCTCCATCGTGCTGTGCCTGAAGGCTTTCCATCATAAAGTCGAGACGGTATTTTACCATTGGCAAAGACAGGAATGCTGGTATTGAGGCGATTACAGCTAATGTTATGGCTATAGAAAGCCACTTGGGTACACTTTTCGACAATAACAGCCTGACTACAATATACAAGACGTATGTCGCCAGAATGAATATGGTAATCTTCGACGAGAGCATACCGATGAACGCGACAAGAATAAGCGAAACAATTATTTTAAGAGCCAGCAAAAGTTTGTTGGAATGGGAGTTTATTATGCTGTGCGTTAGGATTATCAGCGAAAATAGCACATAGTATGAATGATGGTGAGGCGAAGCTATGAGCTGTGTGTAAAAGAATGCGTTAATATCCTGTGTTTCGGCATAATTCAACGATGCCTTTATTATGCTGAAAATCATTATTGTAAAAACTCCTGCAATCAATGAAATCTCAACAAGCTGAAGTTTCTTTTCGATATGGTTTTGTCGGAATGCAGTTGCGATGAAGGGAAAGGCGAACAGCGAGAGTGCCGTTTCTGTGTTGTGGAGGGCAGACCTTACATCCTCCGAGTATGTTATTCCTATAAGGTACAAGACGAATGGAAATATCATCGCCCAGAACCCTAAAGTTTTTGCGGAGTCCTTTAATGCTACATAGTTGCGTGGCCTTATAAGAAACAAAAATCCAAGGATTGCGATTACGACCGGGGCGTACCACACATATACAGGTATAAGGAATGCAACCGAACAAATCAGAGCAATTTCCAAAATATCAAGGTAGTATCTCAGTCTATCTGTCGCCATTCAAGTCTTGCAAAGGGATAAAAAAACGGGAAATATTCCCGTTATATTGTCTTTTTTGTTGTGTTTAGTGTTGATTTATGTACCTGTTGAGTTCGTTTACCGACGACGAGAAGGTAAATACTTCGTTTACCTTATAGTAGAAGCGTCTGTCGTAGCAGTGGTCGTAGGCGTATTTTGCAAATGTGAGCCTGTCGCTGTCGAAAGTGAACAGACGGCAGATTTCCCTAACCTGTTCTGCGCTTATGCAGGTTGCCGAACAAGCCTGTTTTGCTATTGTCATCTTGGTGCTTGAGTACGGCGTGTTGTTAATCATGTGCTTTAGTTCGCTGAAATCCTGGTCCGACATAAAGAAACGGCAGTCGGGATTGTCGCTCTGGAAATAGCCGTAGCCGCCTTGTGGTGATCCGTAAGGTTGGTAGGCTGACATCTGGTTAGTTATGTACCTATTAAGGTCATCAACCGACGATGAATAGGCAAAAGCCTGTCCTACCATATAATATCTGTAGCGGTCGTAGCAGTATTCAAAGGCGTATTTTGCAAAGTCGAGCCTGCTGCTTTCGTACGAGAACAGACGGCAGATGTCCCTTATCTGGTCGGCTGTCATACAGTTGTATCTGCAGGCCTGTTTTGCCACGGTAAGGCGCGAACTGTCGAAATATTTGGTTCTTATCTGTGCTTTTAGCGAATTGAAGTCGTTTTGTTGCATCGGGAAATGGCAGCGCTGATTGTCGGTAGGACCGTAACCGTTGTTCCAGTAGCCGTTGTTGCCATGTCCGCCATTACCATGTCCGCCGTTGCCGTGATTGTTGTTGCCATAGCCATTGTTTCCGTAACCACCATTGCCATGCCCATTGTTTCCATTATTGCCGTGGTTTCCGTTTCCATTGTTACCGTGATTGTTGTTACCATGGTTGCCGCTTCCGTTGTTTCCGTGACCACCATTGTTTCCATGTCCGTGGTCCTTGGTTTCGGTGGAACCGTTATCGTCCTTGATTACAGTATTTCCATCGCCGCCCTGGTTGTTGGAATGCGAACGGTTTGTAGTGCTGACGGTTTTCATCGAATATATGTTTTCGCGACCCTTGACAAGCTGAATCTTTATTTCCTTGTCGTTGCTGCTAACCGACAACGACCTGCTAAACGTAGGCACGCCGGTACGCTCGAAGACAACCCTTATGGCTATTGTTTTGCCACTGATATTTTCAGCCTTTACATTGGTTGCTGCGGTTCCGTTCTGCTTTACGTTGTTTAGGTACAGCGTGAACTTGTCGCCGTTATCGGTGTAGAATACGAAGTCGTTGGTTTGTGCGATGCCGGCAATGGTCAACAAGCACAAGATTGCGATAGAAAAGAATGTTCTCATGTTCAAATATTTTATTGTCGCAAAGGTAAAAAATATTTACGAAGTACGATTGACGATTTACGATTTCTCTGACAAGATGCAAAAGGGCTAACAGTCTTGCAGTCTCACAGTCTTGCAGTCTGCTCGACTAGTATTCTTTGGACTATTGAACTTTAAACTTTCAACTTTAAACTTTCAACTTTGAACTTTCAACTATTCATTAGAACACGTATGTCAACCCCACCAACGCATTGAATCCTTGTGCACGGTAGTTGTTCCAGATGTAGTAGCGCTGGCAGGCAATGTTGTTGAGATAGAGGAATGCGCTGAAATTGTCGTCGAACTTGTATTCGCCGAACAGATTGACATCAATTACAGCCTTCATCTTCTTGGCGTACTGAACGCCTTCATTATATTCCTTTGCAAAGCAACGGTTCAGGAAATAGCCTTCCACACCGAACGAAATCTTGTTGGTAAGACGATATGCAGCCCTCAAACTAACATCCAAGTCGGGCATTTGCCACGGACGTGCATCAGCAATTTTGGGAGAATTAAGCACTGTCGGGTCACCCAATTTGATATAATAGTAGTAGTGTGCCTTCAACATAATGTCGAGTCCCGGTGCAAGTTCGCGCATCGAAAGTTCGGCGTCCATTTGGTCAATATGCGAATAGTTGGCGTTCAAGTGAAGGTAAACTTTCTTGCTGATTATTGCTTTCACACCCAAATTAGCTTCATGCTGATAGCTTGTGTTGTGATAACTTTCGTAGCTGTTTATAAAAGGATTTACAGTAGAAATGAATTCTAGGTTGTTCGTCTGTAAATGTCCACCATAACTGACATACGGAATAATAGTATTGCTTACATTCAATTGGACATATACATCCGGATATATGTAGAAAGTATTCTCGCTATTTAACAATTCAAAACAGAAGTTTGCACCAGCTCGTATTTGCCATTTTTCGTTTTCAAAGCGGAAATATGGCTTTGCGTTTAGATACATATCGTTTAATGACGACATCTTTATAGGAACCCCAAAACCAATTGTGCCAATCACAACATTTGGATTCGGATATGCAGCCATCTTGTTGGCATTGAACAGATAATTGATATCCACTCCGTAGCTGATATTCTTTACCGAACGGCCTACATTTGCATCGACGCCAATTTTGTGCTGCCAGTCCTTGGTCTTTGTGAAGAAATACTGGTAGCCTAAGTCAAACTTATAGTTCCAGTGCTTGCGGCCTGTCTGCTGCGACTCGAATGTCATATTTGCACCCAAACGGTTGAAACGCTGCTTTTCCATTTCGTCGCGGGTATCAACGTAATCAATGGAATCCCAGTTTATTGTATAGGGGTCGCCATAAACCTTCGGGTCGTAACCGTAATAGTTTATTCCGTTTGACGAGAAATAAATCTTGCCCGAAAGCACCGACTTTGCAAATATTTTCTTTCCAAAAGCTTCAATGTTGCTGTCGTCGTAGCCCGAATAAATCTTCTGGTCAATGTAGTTCTTGATTTTGCCAAACGATGAGTGGTGCTGTGCGGCAATGCCAAGCGAATAGTTCTTCTGACGTTTCGAGTTGATATACAGTTCTGCAAACGGCGAAATGTAGTTTCCGTAACCAATCTTTACCAAACCGGTATTGAGCGGTTTAAGAGCTTCGCCCTTTACGGTTGCAGCAGGAATCTTGCTCGGTGTGAACGATGTGCGGTACATTGTTGGCATTACCGAATACTCGAATTTCGGTTCTACCTTTACAGTGTCTTCAATCACCGGAAGGCTCTGTATTCTGCTAGCGTCTTTCAGTACCGGCGAATACTCGTTGTAAATTACTACGGTCTGCTCCTCGAGCGTATTGTTGTCCTCTTGTGCCATTAGGCTGCCAGTAGCGACAGCAAAGGCAATCAGCAAGGTCAAATATTTCATATAGCTAAGTTTTCTCATCGTTTCCATGTTTATTCGTTAGTTTTCTCTTCCGAATCATCCTTTATTTCAATCACAGGAGCTTTATTTTCTTCTTGTGGGAATTCATCTTCAGGCATTTCGATTTCGAAATCCTCGTCGGGGAACAATCCGCCATCCGAATCCTCTTCCACAAGGTTTATCTTAAGCTTCAAGATTTCTTCTTCCTGACGGGCGGTTTCCTCGGCCTCGAATATTGCCGACAATTTTTCCTCGGCCTCGTCCTTTATGCCGTCGGTCTCGTTGTCGTAGTTGCTAAGCACCGACTGCAGGGTGTGCTTTGCCGAGAAAATGTCCTCCTCGTCGAAATAAATCTGAGCCAGAAGTATGTAGCTCTTCGCCAGCCAGTAGGCGTGCGGTGTGCTCGACTGTGCAAAGTCGTAGATGATTTCCTCGGCTATGCTGTCGTTGCCATTCTCGTAGTTGATTGATGCCGTCATGAATTTCGATTCGGCACCTTCGTAGCTTACGACTTCCTGCGAAAGTTTTTCGTAGAGCGACAATGCACGCGACTTGTTGTCCTTAGCATAGAAAGCCTTTGCCATCTTGTATTGTGCCTCACGGACATTCTCCTCGTTGGACCTGTCGCTGTCGATTACGTCCTGAGCCGCCGTAATCACATTGTCGTAATTCTTAGCATTGTAGGCACAGCGCAGACGACCGAGAACTGCCACCTGCTTGGTCGATTTGTTTTCGGCAATCGGGAACAGCTTGTTATAATAATTATAGGAGTCTTCCCAGTTTTCCTTGTCGAAAAGCAATGAAGCCGACTTCAAGGTGCTTTCTTCGGTATAGCTGTTTGTCGGAGCATCGGCAACTACGCGGTAACTTCTCAAAGCATCATCCTTCTCGTCGAAGTAGAAATGCAATTCGGCCTTGTAGTAGTTGGCCTCTATAACGTACTTGCCCTTGGGGAACTCTCCAAGATATTTTGTAATCGAGTTGAGTGCATCGCGGTATTTCTTGTCGATGTAGAGTTTCTTTGCTGCAAGCCAGATTATTTCGTCCTGCTCGTCCTTGCTGATTTCCACACCCGAACCTTCGCTGTTTGCGTACTCGATGTAAGCATCAGGCTTGTCGAGTTCGAGATAAATGGACTTAATCATGTCGTTGGCACTGCTGGCATCTTCGGTTCCTGGGAACTCCGCAATTACCTGCTTATAGTAGTTGAGCGCATTGTCGAAATGACGGCGGTTGAACTCGATTGCACCAAGGCTCGAAAGTGCGGTACTTTTGTTTGCTGAATGCGGATATTCTGCTATGAGCATCTCGTAGTAGTACTTTGCCGAATCCTCGACGTTGAGGTCGGTCTGGTATGCGCGTGCAATTCCGAACATCGCATTGCTGGCATATTCCGAATTGGGATATTCGCGAAGCAGACGCTGCAAGGCACCAATCTTCTCGTTTGACATCTTAAGTCCGCCGTATGTGAGCGACAACTGGTAGAGGCTGTAGTCGGTCTCGACCAGACCAATATTCACAGCCTTCTTGTAATATTCGGAAGCGGCGGTAAAATCGCGGTTTATGTAGTAGCAGTCGGCTATACGGTTGTATGTGTCGTTGATGACAACGTTTTCTGCATTATCGGCAATCTTCTCATACTTGCGGAACCAAGAGTTTGCAACCGTGTATTGCTTCTTGTCGAAGTAAGCATAACCAAGATTATAATGGGCACGTCCGTACTCTTCAAGGTTTATCGAACCTAATGCATTCACAAACTCCTTGAACTGGTCAACCGCCACATCAACGTTGCCGAGCCTGTAGTTGGCTTCAGCCTTCCAGTAATGTGCAAGCGATTCGAGGTCGCGGTTGTACTTGCCGTTGGCAATCGACTTGTCAAACATGTCTATTGCATCGGCATATTTCTGCGAGATGAACAATTCCTGTCCGCGTATGTAGGTCAGGCGCTGGTAAGCCATATCGACCTTCGAGTTCTTGTAGTCGAGGCTTTCGATGGTTGCGATTGCACGCTGGTAGTTCTTTGCGCTCATGAAGGCATCGAGCAGATAGTCGTAGGCGGCTTCGGTGCGCGGACTATTCGGATATTCCTGTATGTAGCGTGTGAACGCGCTTATCGCCTCGTTAAACGGCGACAGCGACAACTCGAAGCAAAGTTGTGCAAAGTTGAACAAGGCATCTTCCTTGATAACCTGATTGTAGTTGTACAGCGATGCCGTCTCGAATGCCCTGCGGGCTTCGAGCTTCTTGCCGGTCTTTAGGCAGCAGGCACCCATAAGGTACGAAGCATTCTGCCCGATTGTGTCCTTGGTGCGTGTAATCTTTCCAAAATTCTTTGCAGCCTCGTCGTACTGACCAGTGGAATACTGTGCGTAACCAAGTTCGTAGTAGTCGAAATCGGTAGCCGACGAATTGGCTTCCATGTAGCGTTTCAGATAAGGAATTGCCTCGGCGTACTTCTTTGTGCGTACATACGACAGACCTACAATCTTTGCATTTTCGGGAGCCGCACCAACAAAGTCCTCGCCGTGTTCACCTGCATATTCAACAACCGAATTGTAATCCTGCTGCATGTAGTAAATCTGCAATATGTAGAACGGCACAATCGACGAGAACGTAGGATGGTTCTGCAATTTCTTGAATCCGATAAGTGCAGTCTGGTACTGCTCGCTGATGTATTTTATGTGCGAATAGAAGTAAAGTGACATAGTTCCATAAAGCCCGTCCTTGTCCTTTACCTCGTAGAATGCCTTTGCGGCCTCGTCGAAGTCCTTGCGGGCAAACAGGCAGTGACCTTTCTTGAAGAAATATTCGGTCTGGTCCTCCTCGTTGAGTTCGGTATATTGCACGCGCTTGTACCAAGCAAGGGCGTTTTTGTACTTCTTGTCGCGGTAATAGACATTTGCCATGGCAAACGAAGCCTCGTTGATGTTGTCGCTTTCGGGATAACTGATGGCAAAATTGTTGAGCTGGTACTCGGCATCACGGTTGAACACATGCATCGAGCACATTGCGAAGTAGAAAGCGGCATCGTCGCGGTACTTCGAATTGTCGATGTCGGTGCTGTTCATTATCTTGAAAAATTCATTCTGCGCCGACACATACATTCCCTTGTCGTACAAGTCCTTGGCCTCGCGATAGGAATATTCCGCGCCAGTGTATTTCATGGTCTTCTGCGCCGTGGCGGCAAAGGTCGCACACAGGATAAGAAGCAAAATTGCTATGTTCCTTAGTTTCATATACACAGTAATATTTTTATAATAACGTGTCTATCAATACAATATTGTCCAAATTTATCAAAAATCAAAGGTATGCTTTTTGTAAAGCCCAAAACAAATGCAATACCTCTTTTAATTAACACGATGTTGTTTATTACTATCAATCATAATGTTGCGTATATTTGTGGGGCGAATACTACTTTTGTAAACTTACTTATACAAAAATAATTATGGACGAAAATAGCACTCTGCTCGTTGATGTCAAGGGCTTGAACGTT
>CACWOG010000177.1 GCA_902762455.1 uncultured Bacteroidia bacterium
ACGACGACGAGCCTGCCGTCGTGAAGCGTGTCAGCTGTGATCAGCTCCCCGATGCGGCGAATCTCGTTGCGCCCTTCGACCTTCTCGGTGATGCCCTTTACCGTGCGGCGCTCTACGAAGTCGGCGATGGCGCGTACCTGTTCCTGGATGTGCACCACATCGCCTACGACGGCGAGAGCATGGGCATCCTGCTCTCGGATATCGTAGCAGCCTATGAAGGCGAGCGCCTCGATGCGGAGGGCTTCACCGGCTTCGAAATCGGACTTGACTCAAATGTTGAGGTGCATTTCGACCTTAATGGTAATTTTGTAAAGGCTGAAAACTAATTTTTTATGAAAAACATACTTGTTGCTTTGCTGTTCTTGCTGTCGCTGTGTGCGTACGGGCAGGAGGAAGATTTTATTGGTGGAAATTGCACCAGCATAATGGTCGGCAAGAAGGCCAGTGCCGATGGTTCGGTTATTACTTCGCATACTTGTGACGGTCGTTACCGCACATGGATGACGATAGAGCCGGCTGCCAACTATAAGGACGGTGCAACCCACAAGGTTTACAAGGGTACAATGCACACCAAGAGCCGCACCGATACTGTTGGCGTAACTCTCGCTGGTGAAATTCCGCAGGCAAAGCACACCTATGCCTACCTAAACACTGCATATCCGTGCCTTAACGAAAAGCAGCTTGCCATTGGCGAGACTACTTTTTCTGGTCCCGATACGCTCGTGAATAGCAATGGAATGTTTATGATTGAGGAACTTGAGCGCGTTGCTCTTATGCGTTGTACAACGGCTCGTGAGGCTATAAAACTCATCGGTAGCCTTGTAAAAGAATATGGCTATGGCGATGGAGGCGAGTGCATTACGATTGCCGACAAGAACGAGGTATGGCAGATGGAAATCCTTGGCGAGGGCCCCGACAAGATTGGTGGCGTGTGGGCTGCAAAGCGCATTCCCGACGACCATGTTGGCGTGTCGGCAAATATCGCTAGGATAGGGCAGATGGAGCGCAACAATCCCGACTATTTTATGGCTTCGGACAATGTTGAGGAAGTTGCTAAGAAGTATAACCTGTGGGACGGAAACGAGCCTTTTGTCTTCTGGAAGGCTTTCGCTTCGTCGTATGGCGCAGGCAAGAACTTCAAGGAACGCGAGTTCTTCATTCTCAACGCTTTGGCACCGTCACTCGGTTTAAGCATGGATATGGACGAACTGCCGTTTTCGGTTAAGCCTGATGAGAATGTCGATGTCCGCAAGGTAATCGAACTTTTCCGCAGTACCTACGAAGGCACCGACCTCGATATGACTCGCAATGTGCGTATGGTTACCAAGAAGCGTCTCGACGACGGCACTTTGGTTGATGATACCATTGTAAGTCCAATTGCTAATCCGTGGCTTGGTACAAATCTGCGCAATACCTTAAATTTCATTGCTCCCGAAACAGTAACATTCCAGCGTACTGTGGCTGTGGCTTGGTGCTCGTACTCGCACATTATCCAGTTGCGCAGCTGGTTGCCCGACGAGGTTGGCGGCGTTTGCTGGATGTCGGTTGACAACCCAGCTCAGACTCCACGAGTGCCGATTTTCTGTGGAACAACAGCATTGCCAAAGGCTTACGATGTGTGTGGACAGAAGCAACTCGATGACAACTGCGTGCTATGGACTTACCGCAAGGCAAACAAGTTGGCAACCGTAGCTTGGCAATCAACGAGACCGCTTCTTGAAAGTGCACTAAAATCGTACGAAGATGATGCGTTTGCTGGACTTAAAGATTTGGAACAGAAGGTTGTTGACAACGGTAATGCCAAGAAGTCGGCTAAACTTTTGAATGCCTATACAAGCGATAATTTTGAGAAGTCGGCAAAGAAATGGAAGAGCCTTGAGGAAATGTTCTGGCTGAGGTTTGGAATGGGATTTTAATGAATTGACAATTAACAATTAACAATTGATAATGGACAATCGGTTAACAGGCTTGAAGGATGACTGGCTTACAGCCGTTTGTACAGACGCAAAATTTTGCGTCTCAACAGAAACGGCAAGCCATAGAACGGCGAAGTCCTCAACGAAGTTAAACTTTCAAACGGGCGATAGCCAATAGAAACTTATAAATAAATATAAATATTAAATATCGTACAGTCGCGGTGCGCCACAACCAAAAACCTAGAAACGGCGTCAGCCATATAAACGGGCTTTAGCCCATAGAAACTTATAAATATTGAATATAGTACAGTCGCGGCGCGCCACGACTCAACAAAAATAGCTTATGCGAATTGACATTATAACCGTTTTACCCGAAATCCTTGATGGACCGCTGAACAATTCGATAATCAAGCGGGCAACCGACAAGGGAATTGCCGAAGTTCATATCCACGACCTCCGCGAATACGGCCTTGGCCGTCACAGGCAAGTTGATGACTACGCCTTTGGCGGAGAGGCTGGCATGGTGATGATGATAGAGCCTATCTTCAACTGCATCAACGATTTGAAAAAACAGCGCAACTACGACCTCGTCATCTACACATCGCCCGACGGTAAGCCGTGGAAGCAGAAGGAAGCCAATCGCATAAGTATGATGGAAAACATTATTATCCTCTGCGGACACTACAAGGGCATCGACTATCGCATTCGCGAACACCTTATCGACGAGGAGTTTAGCATTGGTGACTTTGTGCTTACTGGTGGCGAACTTGCCGCCGCTATGATGTGCGATAGCATTATCCGCGTTATACCTGGTGCAATCGGCGACGAGCAGTCGGCTTTGTCCGATTCGTTCCAAGACGGACTTCTTGCACCGCCAGTCTATACTCGTCCTGCCGAGTTCAACGGCTGGAAAGTTCCAGATATTCTCCTTTCTGGCAATTTTGCCAAGATTGACGAGTGGAAAGAAGATTTGGCCTACGAGCGCACAAAGGCGTTGAGACCGGATTTGCTGGATGAGTAAATCGCTATTTTATTCTGTCCCCACAAAATTCCCTTCTTCCGCATTTTTCACAATGTGCCCCCATCCATACACTGTCGAACTGGTTGATTGCAGATTCTACAATTTCTGGGTCGTTGGTAAAAATACCTGCCTCGAAATTGCGTTTTTGCGGACTTTTCATGCCGATGCCTGCACCAGTAAGATTTGCCGAGCCAATATAGACACTTTCCATATCGAAAACCATAAGCTTGAAATGCACGCGCGGACAAAGTACACGTTCTAGGTTGGTGCATAGGATAGGGTAGCGGTCGAAGTCGGTACGGAAGTTTTCTCCAGGTTCTTTGGCGTGGATGAGTCGAATCTCGATGCCTTTTTTCAATAATGAAGCAAGAACGCCGAGCATCGGTACAACATCGTTACCTTGTTTTATGTACAAGTCCTTTATATCGGCAGTGCCAATCCAAAGTGTGCGTTTTACATTTGTGAGTTTTGAAAGCACTTCTGTGTAGTGCTGTTCGTTGGATATGTATTTCAGAAATGGCGACATATATCATTAATTCCTGTTAAGGATTATTAATGCTGCTATTACTCCCGGTACCCATCCGCACAACGTCAGCAGGAACACAATTATGAAAGAACCGCATCCTTGGTCGATTACAGCCAAAGGCGGAAATATGATTGCAAGTATAACTCTTAAGCAGGACATGTATCGTATTTTGTTGTCGCAAAAATATTAAAAATATATAGAATGTCGTTACTGGTTTTTTGTCATTAACCAATATTTGCAACATCGACTACGGCAGTCGTTTTTGTGGACAATCTGTTCGTGCCGTTGTTGCGCAATAATATATGGCTTTGGAATGAAAAATGTTCAACGGTTTAAAGATTATTACTTTCCTCGGCACCTTCTATTAATCACCTACTTAAACAAATCATCTAGTGTGACAATCTTCTGTACTATGCCGGAATATTCATTATAGGTAACACCTTTTGTAGTTACCAATGTAAAATGAATGTTTTTCTTCGATTGTGAAATGCGAGAAAGGACATCTATCTTGTTCTCAAAATTGGAATAGTCTGATTGCGTGATTGTGAAATCCTTTTTGTAGAATTTCATTTCGCACAAGTTCATCACATTGTCATCGCGGTCAATAATCAAATCGATTTGCGCTCCTTGTGTATTATCGTCTCCCTTAACCAGCAAAGCTGATTCCCTTGAAACTACTCCCGAAATTCCTAATGCTGACTTTATCTGGCTAATATGGTTGAAGCAAACCTGCTCGAAGGCAAATCCACGCCACGAAACATACGACTGCGAATTTTGACTATTCTGCATAAAATTATGGTCAGCAGTAGAATTGCCTGCCACAAATTTCAAATAGAAAGCGCAAAACGGGTCGCATAACTTATAGTATTCCTTGCTGCGGGCGTTGGCAATAGGTGTATATTTGGCAATAAAGTCGCTGTCAATAAGTGATTTAAGCATATCGGACAATCCACCGCCCATTGAGATTCCACACTTTTCGGAGATTTCGTCCCTTGTAAATCCATAATGCCGTGTGGCAAGAAGACTTACAACTTTCTGATAGTCTTTCCAATGAACAAAAAGCGAATGGAACATCCTGTCGAATTCCTTTGCAAGTACTGCATCCTTTGCAAACAGTAGCCTGTCAACATTCTGCGCCAAACTCATACCTTTAAGGAAGAATCCGAGATAATATGGGATGCCGCCAAAAATCATATAAGCCTGTGTGACATCGTACGGCATCATAATGATTCCATTAGACTTCAGATACTCATCACATTCCTTCAACGAAAATGGCGACAATTTTATTTCGTATGTCAACCTACCGTACAGACCACCATAATTATTTACCAAATTGCTCAGCATCCAGGTCGTTGAAGAACCACAGACAATAAGCATCATATTGTCGCGCATGGATGCCCATCCGTTCCAGAAGCTTTCAAAGGCGGAGAGAAAACCGCTCCGAGGAGTGTCCATCCACGAAAGCTCATCGATGAAAACAACCTGCCATGCCATATAGAA
>CACWOG010000178.1 GCA_902762455.1 uncultured Bacteroidia bacterium
TTGTCGGAGGCGGCGGTGCGGCGCTGGGTCTTGTCGCGGCTGATTCCGAAATCAGGATAATAGTACTCGTCGTAGTCTATTTTCAGTATTTTGCCACTGCGAATGCCGTCGTCGGGGTCGTCGATAATCATGTAAACCTTGCCCGACTGTTCCTCGATGCAACGAGCAAGCCTTAGCGTAATGTCGTAGGCATATTCATCTTCCGAAATCATCACGCCATCAACATCCGAGGTCGCGCCAGGGTCGGGACCGCCATGGCCTGCAATAAGGTAGAAAATTGCCCCCTTGAGAGCAGTCCCTTTAATCGTGTCGGCAATGCGCAAATCCATTTTTGTCTGTGGCATTTTTTCCAGACTTGGCGCAGGAATGCAAATTGGAACCGAATCGGAAACCGTCGAATCGGGCTTTACGCACAACGCGGGAACGGTATCAATCACAACAATATGTTCTGGTTTTATAGTATCGTGCTTTTCGGGCAGAATGTATGTCTCGCCAAGAATTAGCTGGTCTTCGAGTTGGATTTTGTCCTTGTTGATTTCCAGAAACTTATGGTAGTAATCCTTTGCTTCGTAACCGTTTTCGCGGAGAATCTTGTAGATTCCGTCGCCCTGCTTGGCAACGACCGTGCGCACCGAATCGCTCTGCGCCGACAATGCCGACGCAATGCAAAGGCAGGAAAACAGAACTATCAATCTCATTTTCATCGTCTGCAAAATTACAGACAAAGCCCTGCCCAACCAACAAGTTGCACACAAAGATTTTAACGCGTGGATGTTGAACAGACAGAACCCCAAAAACAACATACCTCATCATCAGTTTTTTGAGGCGCAGAAATGGTTTTTGATTCTTTCTCGCAAAAACACAACTTAACAAAATGTTAAAATTTGGCTATTTTTGTTAAAATTTTAAGCTAAAATATTTATTCTCAATAATTTACAATTTAGCAAAACTTGTAAATTTTCCTTTGAAAAACCTAGTAAAACTTGTAAGTTTGCATCGAAAAAAGGTAGTAAAACTTGTAAATCAAAGTCTCAAAAACCTAGTAAAACTTGTAACAAACGCTTGTAACGTATTAGTTATAAGCAAAATACTATTTTTGATTTTTTTACACAAAAAAAGGCCTCGGTGTTCCGAAGCCTCTTTTACGTTTTGATTTAGCATTGCATTATTCAGCAGCTTGCCATTTGTATTCCATAGGAACGCCAGCTTCTGTGATTGTGAGCTTGTTGCCCTTAATCGAAACATTAATTTCCTTTGACATGCTGAAGTTGTCACCTTTCTGTTCGAGCTTCATTGTTTCACCGTCAAGTGTGTAGTTCCATTTGATAGTGTCGATTCCTCCGT
Source organism: uncultured Bacteroidia bacterium (assembly GCA_902762455.1). Classification (GTDB taxonomy): domain Bacteria; phylum Bacteroidota; class Bacteroidia; order Bacteroidales; family ML635J-15; genus Bact-19. Next base: position 1,345 of record CACWOG010000178.1, read on the forward strand.
CAAAATCTGGTCTTATGACCGTGCAGATGCCGTCTTCTGAGAACTGGTAGGTTGTCTTGCTTCCCCAGTCGTCGTTTACCCATACGCCATCGGTTAGAGCCTTATCTTCTGCAGGTTCTTCTTCAACTACTGCTTCTTCGAGAAGTTCATCTATTACGTCTGTTTCTGATGATGTTGAATTGTTGTTGTTGCATGATGCAGCAAAAAGTGCTACAAATAAAGCACTTGCCAAAAATACTAATGTCTTTTTCATTTCGTTAAAAATTTAAAATTGTTTTTGCAAAGATAATTTATAATACGGTATGTTGTATTAGAATTTTAGTTCTTTCAAAAATCCGATACCATTGCCGTAATGTCCAGAAACGATGATTTTTTTGCTGTTTTTGGATGGGAGAAGTACAATTTTCGCTTGTTTTTTGTTGCTTTCGAGAATGATGCCATTTTCTACTTTCCAAAATATGTCGGCTATGTTTCCTCCTTTTATTCTATAGCAAAGTTGGTCAGACTTGTCGCGCTCGATACTAATTGGTGCTGGAATAAGTTCATCGACGAAGAATTTGGTCACAGAGTCCTGTATGAAATAGAAGTAGGGTACGAGATTGTTGTTCTTATCAACGTGCAGGCTATGACCACCACCGGGGTAGGTGAACAGTTTGCTTCGGTTGCCTTTTGCCTTTGCCATCTTGTCAACCAACGACGACCCGTACATCTTGTTTGTGAGAGCCTTGTTGAGTGGCAGCGAGAAAATACTTTTGACCGATTTTGCTTCTGCACTGTTGTCGTTGCGGAGTGCAATTTTTATCGGGTCGAGCACATCGTTGAATGGATAGTCGTAGCCGTAGGGAACGATGTTGTCGGCATCGCCATGGAACGAGATTATTGAGGTTTTTGCATTGGAAATCATACTGATGTCGTGTACTGCGCCCCACATATTGGCGACCGCCAGTATGTTGAACTTTTCCTTGTATTGTGGCGAAACCGACTCAATGTCGCCGAGGTCGTCCTTGAACAGACTGCCTTTTGTCGATTTCGGTCGGTTGTGATTGCGCATAAAGGCGAGGTTTAGCGATGTTATAGCTCCTGCGCTTGTTCCGCCTGCAAAAATCCAGTTGGTATTTATGCGGTACTTAGCGGCATTGTGTACCAAATATCGCATTGCGGCATTTGCATCTTGTGCGGCGCGGTAGCCTGCGCAGTCAATCTGGTCGGCACTTGGCAAGAACTTGGCAAGAAGCCCATGCGGTAGTTGATTGAGGCAACGACAAACCCCATTTTTGCAAAGTGCGTACTCCATTTCGTGTATGCTTCTGATGCCTTGTCGCCATTGAAAAACGCACCACCGTGGATAAGCATTATGAGCGGACGCAGTTTGCTGGTGTCGTCCTGCGGAACGTAAATGTCCATTTTTAGGTCAATGTCGCGTGGCGAAAGATTGTATTTCAGAAGTTCGCCAAGCTTGTCGGTGTATGCTTTGGCAAAGGTCTCGTTCTTTTCGGGATTGTAGCTCCAGAAGCCTTTGGCGTTGCCGTAAACGACATCTTTTGTTACCGAAACTTTGTATTTCTCCTTTTCAAACTGAGCTTCAAATTCCTTGTATGCAGGGCTTTCGTACTTGTACAGACGGAAATTGTACGAGTCCTTACCCATATTATATTCACCGATTATACTGTCGCCACTTATCACCGATGGCGTAACTTTGACTGGAATTTCAGTGCCATTGAGTACTACGGAGCATTTTTTGCGTCCTGCTTCAATTGAAAATAGTTGTTCTTTTGCAATTGGCGTGTTCTCCACCTTGTAGCATTTGCCGTTTGCCTTGTCGCTTGCTACAGTGTCGAACTTTATTATATAGGTATCATCTGCGCATTGTCCTACATAGTAGCAGTCTGTTCTAATTTCCGAAAGGTTGATTTTTTCGCACCCAGCAAAGACGAATGCAAATGCGATAATGAGAACAACGATTAATATATGGTAGAATTTCTTAATGATAGAAATCATATTCGGATTTTTTTGCAAAAGTAGGCATTTTAGGGGGATTAACAATATGTTTTTTGGTTGGATTCTGTCGCGAACATCGCTTTCTGAGCTTGTCGAAGGGGCGATGTGTAATTTCTATACGCATTTCGTTACCTTCACTTCGGCTTCACTTAGTGGGCGGAGGAGGAAAAACTTAGTGCGCGTTTTCTGTAGTGACAACATTGTTTTTGTGTATAAAACCGACAATTTTTGTAATTTTGCACCCTCAAAAAAAGTACGCAGTTGGAACAGATAGATAAAACTAAAGAGTTAGAAACCAAAGATATACGTCAGTTGTTGTTGAAGTATGCGCTTCCTGCTGTCATTAGCCAGATTATAGCTTCGCTCTACAATATTGCCGATAGGATTTTCATAGGGCAGGGGGTTGGACCATTGGCCATTGCTGGACTTGCCATAACTATGCCTATTATGAATTTGATTCACGCTTTCGGTTCGCTAGTAGGCGTAGGTTCATCAGCGCGAATGTCTATTGTCCTGGGAAAGAAGGACATAAACTGGGCAGAAAAGATTCTTGGCAACAGCACGATTTTTACATTTGTCCTCGGTGCGCTATTCTTGTCGTTCAGTTACATCTTTATGAATGACATACTTATGCTGTTCGGTGCAACCGATGATACGGTGTCGTATGCAAAAGAATATATGTATATAGTGCTTCCTGGAATGTTCTGCACAACATTGACTTTCAATCTTACTGGTCTAATCCGTGCTTCTGGCTATCCGATAAAATCGATGTTGATACTCGCTGGCGGTGCTGTGCTGAATGTCATCCTCGATCCAATCTTCATTTTCGGTCTAAAATGGGGCATAGCAGGTGCGGCTTGGGCTACCACAATCTCGATGGCGACGACGGGAATAATTTCGGTGATACATTTTGTAAAGCCAAGTTCGTTCATTCGCTACAAACTTCATTGCTGGGCAGTTAAGGGTTATATTATAAGGAACATTACTATGATAGGAATGAGTCCTTTCCTTATGAACATTGCTGCTGCCGGTGTTGTTGCCCTGTTAAATGCGCAACTTTTACGTTATGGTGGCGACTTTGCTGTGGGGGCATACGGAATTGTCAATACATTTGCTATGCTGGCGGTACTTCTGATACTTGGTGTGTGTCAGGGAATGCAGCCGATTGCCGGCTACAACTATGGCGCAGGTCATCCCGACAGGCTCAAGGCTGTGTATGTGCTTACGATGAAGGTCTGCGTGCTAATTGGTATTGTAAGCAGTTTGCTGGGTGTCGTAATTCCTCGCTATTTGGTGAGAGCTTTCACCGACGATGCCGACCTTATGGGAATTGCAATTACGGCTACGCGCTACATAATGGTAATGTTCCCACTGATTGCCTTTACTATTGTGAATTCCAATTTCTTCCAGTCGATTGACAAACCGTGGATAGCAATAGTAACAAGTCTTTCGCGACAATTAATATTCCTGCTTCCGATGTGCTACATAGTGCCGCTAATTTTTGAAAGTATGGGTGGCGACGGACTTCACGGCATCTGGGCATCGTGTACGATTTCGGATGTGATGGGTGCGGCACTCGCAGCGGTATTCCTGTATTCGCAAAGAAAGATTTTTAGAAATAATTGACAATTAACAATGTACAATTAGCTTCGCTGAGCTGAAGGTTGATAATGGAACAATTTGTCAGGTCGTCGCAAGCAACGACTCCTCACAAATTAAAACAACAATAAACCATATCAAACCATATCAAACAACATCAAACCATATCAAACATTTTGCCCAATTTATTTTCTCCTCAAAATCCGCTTTAGTACTGTCAGTCCGTGCAGTTCGTTTATTATCAGGATGCCAAAGGCGATTGCGACAGTGTTTTTCACTGCCATAAAACCGCTGCTCATGGCTGCTGGAATATGGTTTGCAACTATGTTGTAGGTTGTCCAGAATACGCCGGCTCCGGGCACAAGAGGGAAAATTCCGCAGATTAGGAATACTGCGATTGGGCATTTCCGCAGAATCGACATCAGGATTGAAACGAATGTTACAAGTGCCGTTGAGAGGAAAACTATGATTGTCGGGTAGATTTCGGTGTTCCTCATAAGCAGGAGGTAAAGCAGCCAGCCTATCATCCCTGCCAGTCCGCAATAAACGTAGTGGCGGCGCGGCACCCCGAAAAGTATCGAGAACGCCAGCGTGCCGATAAATGCCGATGCCAGTTGAACAACCATTCCCGAGGTGTCGGGGTCGGCGGTAAGCTCATGTAGCGGTTGCATCTGCCCGTTAATCCCAGCGTCAATCATAAATGCGATTGCCACGCCAAGCGAAATGCAGAAGAACGCCAGCAGTGCGTCGAGCAGTCGCGTGACACCGGCTATGTAGTCTTCGTTGGCAAGGTCGCGGATACCATTGGTGAACGGCACTCCGGGGATAAGCGGAATTATCGCACCTATAATCATATTGCTGAGGTGCGTGCCAAGTCCCAAGTCGTACATTATGATGCAAAGCCCTGCAGCAAACAGTCCGCCGATGACGTTGCCCATGATTCTCGACATATATCTGAAACCGACAAAATACATGAAAGTCCACAAAAGCGTGCCTGAGATGAATGCCGCTATGCTGTCGAATATTCCGCCACCGAATATTATGCAGAATGCCGAACTGCCAGCTGCCGAACCCAAAATCTGCTCGATTGCAGGCTTTGCCTTCATGTTTCGGATTTGCTTCAGTCGGCGTTCGGTTTCGTCGATGTCGCATTTGCCGTTTACAACGTCGCGCGACAACTGGTTGACTTCCACGACTTTTTCCAGACAGGTGCCAAGTATTGGAATATATTTGGAGCGGGCATAGTTCTTTTCGGTAGCCATAATGCCGTTGCTCAGCACGAAGAAACTTTCGTCTTCCATGCCGAAATGCGAGGACATACGCGTCATTGTTTCCTCGACATTGGAAATTTCAGCTCCGTTTTCGAGCAGGATAGTGCCGGCTTCGTATGCCGCATCCATTACCCTTTTCTTCTCTGATTCAGATAATTGCCTGTCAGTATTTTCCATTTCCTTAGCAAATCGGATTTGTGGGCGCAAATATAGTTGTTTTTGATGTACAGCTGTCTGTGCGATTGAGTTGTGGCTGTTTTAATTTTTTAGTCAATCTGTCAAACACATATCCAAATCCTTGCAAATCTGTTCCTTGTCCATATTTTGACCGATAAAGACTAATTTTTGCATTCTGTCACCGTAGGTGTCGTCCCAGTCGCGGAGAATGGCGGGGTTGCGCAGAATCAAATCCTCAAGTTCTTCTGGTGGCATTGTGGCAAACCACTGTCCTGCATCACGAAGTGAGATTTGTTTTCCAGCTTGCTCGAAAACGTAGCATATTTCGTCTTCGCTTTTGAAATAGCACATTCCCTTGCAGCGAATCACGCTTTTGGGCATTTTGCGTGCGACAAATTCATCGAAACGACCTAGGTTGAATGGTCGGCGCGATTTATATACGAAAGTGCTGATGTTGTATTCTTCGGTTTCTCCGCCTTCGTGATGATGTTCGTGGTGATGATGTTCGTGGTGATGTTCCTCGTCGTGATGATGGTGATGTTCGTGTTCGTGGTCATCATCATCGTCATCGTGAATGTCTTCAATTTCTCGTATCCACGTTGCAGATGTTGCGGTTTTGTCAAAGTCGAAAAGACCGGTATGTAATATTCTGTCAAGTTCAACTTTACCGTAGTCGCATTCAATGATTTCGGCTTTTGGTTGCAAAGCGCGGATAATTTCCTTCAAGCGGGAGCGTTCATTGTCGGAAACTTCAGAAGCCTTGTTAAGCAATACGATATTGCAGAACTCAATTTGCTGGATTACAAGGTTCTCAAGATCGTCTTCTTCGATGTTCTTTTTGGTTAGGTTTTCACCATTGCCAAAGTCGTCTTTCATACGCAATGCATCGACTACTGTGACAATGCAGTCGAGGTAAGGAATGCCGTGGCGGGTGTATTTTTCTTCAAGTGTGGGAATGGAGCAGATTGTCTGGGCAATAGGCAGTGGCTCGCATATTCCGCTGGCTTCAATTACAATGTAGTCGAACTTGTGCTGGCTTACAATGTCGTTGAGTTGTTCAATCAAGTCCATCTTCAACGTGCAGCAGATACATCCGTTCTCTAGTGCGACA
>CACWOG010000179.1 GCA_902762455.1 uncultured Bacteroidia bacterium
TCAAATATATATAGCGATAAATGTAGTGATATTGGAGCACTGGCGCAGGTTTTTGTAGCGAAATGTAATGGAGCAAAACGAAAACTGTGACAGTGCGAGATTCTGATGCAAAATTGCAATGAATGTTACAAGGCTAGAGCCTTGCTTTGACAATGTTGAAGGCTGGAGCCTTCAACAATCGTACAAACAACAAAAAAAAGTCCGACAATCTGCCGGACTTTTTCGTTTATAAATCAATCTTTTATTCTTCTTCAAGCTGGTTGCACTTGCAATCGAGGTTGCGGTCGCCGTATGCGTTGTCAATCTTTGCAACGTATGGCCAGAACTTGTTTTCCTTAATCCAAGGCAGCGGGAAGGCAGCCTTTTCACGCGGATAGCAGTGGTTCCACTCGCTTGCAGTACATTCGAACTGGGTGTGAGGTGCATTTACAAGAGGATTGTCCTCGCGGGTATATTTGCCAGCCTTGATGTCCTCGCATTCAGCCTTGATAACCTTCATTGTCTCGATGAAGCGGTCGAGTTCCTGCTTGCTTTCGCTCTCGGTAGGTTCAACCATAAGGGTTTCGTGAACCGGGAACGACAATGTTGGAGCGTGGAATCCGAAGTCCATCAGACGGTGAGCGATGTCGGCAGCTTCTACGCCATATTCAGCGCGGAACTTCTGAACGTCGAGAATCATTTCGTGTGCGCAACGGCCAGTTTCGCCAGTGTATAGAACATTGAAAGTATCCTTCAGTTCGCTTGCAATGTAGTTTGCGTTGAGGATAGCAATCTTTGTAGCTTCCTTCAAACCGCGTTCTCCCATCATCTTTATGTAAGCGTAGGTAATCGGGAGAATCATTGCGCTGCCGAACGGAGCAGATGTGATAGCGCGGATACCCTTCTTGCCACCGGTCTTGATTACGCTGTGCGTCGGGAGGAAGTCAACGAGCTTCTTGCATACCGAAACGGTTCCGATGCCAGGACCGCCACCACCGTGAGGGCTAGCAAAGGTCTTGTGGAGGTTGAGGTGGCAAACGTCTGCTCCGATAGTTCCAGGGTTGGTGAGAGCAACCTGTGCGTTCATGTTTGCACCGTCCATATATACGAGACCACCGTTGTCGTGGATTATCTTTACGATGTCGAGAATCTTGTTCTCGAATACGCCGTGGGTTGATGGATAGGTAATCATCATTGCAGCAAGGTTGTCCTTGTTGGCAACTGCCTTTTCCTTCAAGTCCTTAACGTCGATGTTGCCGTGTTCGTCGCAGTTAACGAGAACAAGCTTGAAACCTGCCATTGCCATACTTGCTGGGTTGGTTCCGTGTGCCGATGTCGGGATAATGCAGACATTCCTGTGAGCTTCCTTTCTTGAGTGGTGGTAAGCACGGATAATCATAAGGCCTGTATGTTCGCCAGTTGCACCCGAATTTGGCTGCAAGGTTGTTGCTGCAAAGCCTGTAATTGTCGAAAGGTCCTTCGAAATGTCTTCGATGAGTTCGTAGTAGCCGAGAGCCTGGTTCTTCGGAACAAACGGGTGGATGTTTGCAAATTCCGGCCAGCTCAATGGCAACATCGAAGTTGCTGGGTTGAGCTTCATTGTGCACGAACCGAGCGAAATCATCGACTGGGTGAGAGAAATGTCGCGTCTTTCGAGTTTCTTGATGTAACGCATCATTTCGGTTTCGCTGTGGTAGCTGTTGAATACCTTCTGGTTGAAAATGCTGTCGGTTCTTGCGAACTTTGCATCCATATTTACCATCGGAACATCTTCAACTTTCTTTGCCTTCTTGCCTGCAGCGAGAGCAAAGATTTCGAGGATGTTGTTTACATCTGCAACCGAAATAAGTTCGTCGGTGCTGAAGCCAACGGTCTTTTCATCGATGTAGTGGAAGTTAATCTTGCGCTGCAAAGCGAGCTTTTCGATAGCCTTCTTGTCGGCACCGTTAACGATAACTGTATCGAAGATGTTTGTATGTTCAATCTTGTAGCCGAGCTTCTTGATTTCGGCAGCGAGGAATTTTGCTGATGAGTAGATGTTGTTAGCGATTCTTCTCATTCCTTCTGGTCCGTGATATACAACGTAGAAACCAGCCATCATTGCGAGCAGAGCCTGAGCGGTGCAGATGTTTGATGTAGCATCTTCGCGCTTGATGTGCTGTTCGCGGGTCTGGAGGGCGAGACGGAGAGCCTTGCGTCCGAACTTATCAACGCTGACACCGATTATACGTCCCGGCATTTTGCGTTTGTACTTGTCGGAAGTAGCCATAAATGCTGCGTGCGGTCCGCCGAATCCCATCGGAAGTCCGAAACGTTGTGTGTTACCAACAACGATGTCGGCACCCCACGAAGCCGGCGACTTGAGCAGTACAAGAGCCATAGTGTCAACAACTGCAGTTACAAGCATTTCGTTTTCGTGTGCAGTTTCGGTGAACTTTGCGTAGTCGCGGATTTCGCCGCTTGCGCTCGGGTACTGTAGGATTGCACCTATATATTTCTTCGAGAGTTTTACCTTCTTGTAATCGCCAACTTCAACCTCAATTCCCAGTGGTTCGGTACGCATAAGGATAACGTCGAGAGTCTGCGGGAAGATGTCCTTGTCAACGAAAACTACGTTGCGACCTTCCTTTGCTGCCTGACGCGAACGGCATTCGAACATCATTCTTGCTGCTTCGGCTGCTGCTGTGCCTTCATCTAGGAGCGAGCAGTTAGCAAGTTCCATTCCTGTGAGTTCGGTGATTACGGTCTGGAAGTTAAGGAGAGCTTCGAGACGGCCCTGCGAAATTTCAGCCTGATACGGAGTGTATGAAGTGTACCAGCTTGGATTTTCGAACACATTGCGAAGGATTACCGACGGAACAGCAGTGCCGTAGTAACCCATACCGATAAGCGAGCGGTAAATCTTGTTCTTTGCGGCCATAGCCTTCAGTTTTACAAGGAACTCGTCTTCGGTGAGCGGTTCGTCGAGCTTAAGGTTTTCTTTAAGTCTGATTTTGGTCGGGATGACCTGATCAATGAATTTGTCGAGTGATTTTGCTCCGATTTTCTTGAGCATTTCAGCGTATTCGCTTTCCCTCGGACCCACGTGGCGGGTGTAGAAATCTTCTCTAATCATTGTATTTCTATATTAATGTTTGCGTTAAAAAAATTTGCGTAAAATTATAAATATTTTGGGTACGCAATTCAGATTTGTTTGTGTTTTTTTTAACGATGTTTTTGGGGTGGGAGAGTGCGGATTACAAATCCTTATATTCAAGCCTTCGGGAGTACAAATCCCGAAGGACGAGAAAATGTAATTTTTTTTTTTGCACTGCGCCGCATAGTGGCACATTCGGCACATAATTTTGCAGCAAAATAAAAGATTATAAAAATGAAAGGAACGATTGAACTTTACTATGAAATGCCACATCTGGAGGCATATTTGAAGGCTAGCGGTGCAAATTACGACGAAAGCAGGCTTAAAGGTGTGCTTGATGGATTTATGAAGGAAGCAGTATTGCATCACGTTGAAGAAAAGAAATTCATCATAATGGGAACATTGAATGAATACTTGGAAAACAAGGAAATCTTCGATGGAAGCAGGGAGGTTTTCAGAATGTTGCCTGCTATTTCGGAAAATTTGTTTTTCGACACGGATATGAACACATTGAAGGAAAGTTGTGATTACCTTGTTGATAAAGAGAATCCATATTTGCAAAATTGGCAAGCTACAGGCAATCGTGGCGAGCAAAGGATTTTCAGGACAACGGCGGATGTCTGCTTTGAAAAGGAAAAAGAAGCCAAAGCTGAGCTTGACGGAAAAGACCATCCTCTGATTTTTCTTGACTTCGACGGCGTGCTGAATACCGAAAGATATTATGCAAAATTAAAGGCACAAGACTTGCCATACAAGGACAAGTATGGTCATTTGTTTGACCCAGAGTCAGTAACAAACCTCCAGAAAATCATTGATGCAACCGATGCTCGTATTGTTGTCAGTTCCTCGTGGCGCTATATGGGGTTGGACAATTTGCAACGCATGTGGTACGACCGCGACTTGCCGGGTTGGATTGAGGGCATTACGCCCATGCATCTGGACGATGACAAATTGTTGGAAACGGATTTGAGCAAATTGGATGTGATTACTGCAGATATGTTCTGTTCCAGCCGAGGAAACGAAATCAAGGCCTATTTCAACGAAGTGCTTGGAGTTGGCATGGACACACAACGTTATGTCATCTTGGACGACCTCAAGGACGTTCTGCCCGAGCAGGAAGAGCATTTTATCCGCATTGACCCGATAGTTGGAATTACTGAGGAGGATGCGGAAAAGGCGGTGGAGATTTTGAAAATTATATAAATTTGTAGCATCGTTATCTTTAGATTCTGTTTAACGGACTTCGTCAGGAACTGGAGAAGCGGCATAAAATTTTAAAAAATAAAAATCACATTAAAATCAATAGTTATGAGACAATTAACACCAACTCTTTTTGATGAGTTAAATGATGAAAAAAGTAAACTCCACGCTTTGTTGAAATATGTTAAAGTTGATGACACACTGGATATGGAGTTTAGAGGCAATTATTTTACCTTATATTATCGCGGTGGACAAATTCTTTCTGTCGAAGAAACGAAACCGAAAAAATACAAATGGAAACCATTGGATGTAAAATACAATGATGGACATAAACTCAAGAACAATCCTGAAAACTTTGAAGAGTATATTCCCGAAGCAAAACATTTGATAGATTATCATATCTGCGCCAGTAAGAAAAACCATTTGGGAGAAAAGGAGATTCAACAACTTGTTGTTAAAGAAAATAACTATTCTACAAATTCAAATGATTAAATGGTTAATGATGATATGATATAATTAAAAATTATTTTTCTTATTTCATAATAGAATATAAGTTCTAAAAAATATAAATATTTATAAATTAAAATTTATTTAGTGATTATATTATAATT
>CACWOG010000180.1 GCA_902762455.1 uncultured Bacteroidia bacterium
TGCTTACGCTCGGTATCACACCGAACCGTCCTGCAACTGGCTACGGCTACATTCAGATGTCGGAAAATGCAGAAAACCAGAAGTTTATACCGGTAAAGACTTTCACAGAGAAACCTCAGCTTGAGTTAGCGAAGTTTTTCCTCGAAAGTGGCGACTTCCTTTGGAACTCAGGTATTTTCCTCTGGAAGCAGACTTCAATCCGCGATGCCATCAAGCGCCACCTCAAGGAATTGTACTCGCTTTTCTCGGAAGGAATCAAGAATTTCAACACGCCACGCGAAAAAGAAACCATAACCGAAATTTATTCGGGTGCAAAAAGCATTTCAATCGATTTCGGCGTAATGGAGAAGGAGCCAAACGTTTACGTTATGCAGACAAACTTCGGTTGGTCTGACCTTGGAACGTGGAATTCGCTCTATACTATCGCCGACCGCGACGAAAACGGCAACTCCGACCTTTACAAGAACACCTTGTTCGCCAATTCCAACGGCAACTACGTGAACGTACAGGGAGACAAGAAAGTTGCCATTATCCGCGACCTCAACGATTTCATCGTCGTCGATACCGACAAGGCATTGCTCATCTGCAAGCGCGAAAATGAGCAGACGCTCACAGAGATGCTCAATGATGCAAAGGTAAAGTTCGGAGATGGAATAAAATAAGTCTGAAATATTTTATAAACCATTGAATAAAAAAGAGAACGTCATTCCACAAGTTAGAATGTTTTTTAAAGCCGAAGGCAGAGCAAACTTGTTTGATATGTTAAGGCGCATAAAAACATATGCAAGGCAAACAATAACGCGATACGGAACGGGGAGCGTAATATTGTTCAACTATTCGGAATCTCCAATTGAAAACGTTTCTATGGGAGATTCCGCATAAACGAACTCACAAGCAACGTACCTTATGCTGTTCGTTCAGTCTTGCGGACCCTTTAGAGCACGAAGCTTGCGAGTAATGACTACTAGAATATAACACAATGAAAATCATTATTGTAGGTAGCGCACATCCTTACCGTGGAGGTTTGGCAAGTTTCAGCGAAAGACTGGCATCAGAATTTGTCGCCGAAGGACACGATGTTGAAATTGTAACTTTCACTCTGCAATATCCGTCGTTTCTCTTCCCAGGCAAGACGCAGTTTACAGATTCGCCCAAACCACAGCTCGATATTGTTCGCAAGATAAATTCCACAAATCCGTTCAACTGGATGAAAGTCGGACGCAAAATCCGCGACAAAAATGCCGATATGGTAATTTTCTGTTACTGGATGTCGTTTATGGCACCAAGTTTCGGCAAAATCGCTCGCATTGTCCGACGAAACGGCAAGACGAAATGTATTGCACTGGTTCATAATATGATACCTCATGAGCAGAACATTTTGGATAAGATTCTGCCTCCATATTTTGTAAAGTCGATGGATGGATTCATAGCCCTATCCAAGTCGGTTGCCGACGATATTGGCAAGTTCGACAAGAAAGACAAACCGCGGACATTTTCGCCGCATCCTATCTACGACCACTACGGCATCCATCTCGACCGCAATGAAGCATTACAACAGCTTGGACTTGACCAGAATTGCAGATATGTTCTGTTTTTCGGACTTGTCCGCGCATACAAAGGATTGGACCTGCTCATTGATGCTTTTGCCGATGAAAAATTGCGCGATTCAAACATTAAGCTTATTGTCGCCGGAGAGTTCTATCAGGACGAAAGCATTTACCGCAAGCAGATTTCCGACTTAGGAATCGAAGACAAAATCATAATACACAACGAGTTCATTCCCGATGACAAGGTAAAACTATATTTTTCGGCAGCCGACATAATTGCGCAGACCTACAAGTCGGCAACGCAGAGCGGAGTTACGCAGATTGCCTTCCATTTCGAGAAGCCGATGCTGGTAACCAATGTCGGCGGACTTGGCGAAATAGTCATCAACGGTAAAAGCGGATATGTTGTTGAGCCAAAAGCAAATGAGATAGCTAATGCACTATGTGACTTCTTTGAAAAATCGCGCAGTGCAGAATTCGTCCAAACCGTCCGCACCGAAAAAGGTAAGTACGCATGGAGCATAATGACGGGTAAAATTGTGGAATTGTATGAACTAACCAAATAATGTTCAGGCGCAATTCATTGCGGTTCTCTAAAAAATTATACCACTCTACCCCCAAAATCCTTATATCCTTAAATTCTCGCGGACGTTGCACGCAACGTCGCTACAATCATCAAATCCGCAACCTTTAGCTCAGCGTAAGCTAAATCTCTCAAATCTTCAAATCTCACAAAACTATCCTTTCTTATATACGGAATCTCAAAAAATTGCATAAATTTGCATCTTGAAATTGCTTGTTTGCGAATATGAAACGATTGCTGATGCTTGTACTATGTGCATTTGCCGCATTGTCGGCGATGTCGCAGAACTATGCAGTCACACATTCGGACAAAAACGGTGATTCATACATCGAATTTTCCTTGAAGGACTACAAACTTACCGAAATTTCAACGGCAAACGGTAGGTTCTCGAAGATAGCTTTCGGAAAAAATGTTTTCCTAGAAAAGATGGGCTGGGCGGAACTGCCATTTGCAAGCACAACTGTTGACCATTCAGACGATGACACAATCACAATCGACACCAGCAAATCGGAATATCACGAACTTAGGCTTCCCTACCCCATTCTGCCGTCACGCGGAATAGTCTATCGCGAGCAAAATCCCGATTCCATACCTTATATAATAAAAGCAGAATCGATTTCGGACGAATGGTATCCAAGCGAAAACATAAAAATAGAAACTTTCTCTTTCCGCAACGAGCCAAAAGCCAACATAAGGATTTTCCCATTCCAGTACAATTCGGCAAAGCAAACACTTAGAATCTACGACAGAATAGCTATCAAAGTCTCCCACAGCAAGTCGCGCGTGATAACTCCGTTGCCCAACTACGACTACGGAAACATTCTTGTCATCACACCCGAAAGATACGATTCTGCACTTGCTCCATACATAACATGGAAACGCGAAATGGGCTACGACGTAACTGTAATGCACTGCGATTCTGCCGAAAATGTCACTTCAAAGATTGCTCAGGCATACAGCCAAAACCCCAATCTGCTATATGTCCAACTTGTCGGCAACTGGAACGACGTGCAGTCGAACACCTTAGGCACAGAAACTTGCCCCGACTGCCCCACCGACCCCGCACTTGGCTGTGTTTCGGGTGGCGACGACTGCCCCGACCTTGCAATAGGCAGGTTTGTGTGCGCCAACGAAGAAGAACTTTCCACTCAAATACAGAAAAGCATCAACTACGAGAAAAATCCCAACAACAACCGCGACTGGCGCGACCGCTTCATTGGAATTGGCTCTGGCGAAGGTCCCGGCGACGATGATGAACTCGACTACGAGCATGTCAGGAAAATTTACGACAATAGGCTTGCTGATTTTACATATAACGTTCATTCCCAGCACTATGACGAAGGAACAAATGTTTCGTCGAATGTTCTGATTGCAAGCATAAACATTGGCGCATCGTCAATCGCCTACTGCGGACACGGAAGCGGTTCGTACTGGCTGACAGGAAGTTATGGTTCATCAAACGTAACAGCAAGCAGCAATGGCGACAAACTGCCATTTGTGGTTTCGGTGGCCTGCCGAAACGGAGCTTTCCACAACGGCGACTGCTTTGCCGACAAGTGGATGAACGCCAAGCACGGAGGCGCAGTCGCAACCCTGATGTCGAGCATAAGCCAGCCGTGGAATCCACCAATGCGCGGTCAGGACTACTTCTACGACATACTTTCGGGTGGCTACGACTATGATGCTGACACATCATCCAACGGGCTGAATACCAACGAACAGCGCACACATTGGGGTTCGGTAGTGCTAAACGCATTCTACCTTATGCTATGCGAATCGGCACAGCAAAGCGACATCGAAACCGTAAAAACCTGGACAAGTTTCGGCGATGCTTCGTTGCAACTAAGAACTAAAACTCCAGACAAAATACAATCCTCACAAAACATTGCAATACAAGGGAATACCTTCTCTACCCAAATCACGTCCGACGGTCAAGCCGTAAGAAATGCCCTCGTCTGCATTTCACAGGACGGCAACTACTACAAGGGATTCACAAATTCGCGCGGAATTGTCACCATCGGACATAACCTGCACAAAGGCAAGGCGTTGCTTGTCGTAACCGCATTCAACACAACAACAATCTACGACAGCATTCCCGTAATAGAATCGGGCATTCCGTACATTGAAATTGCCGACTACGCACCAAAATCTGTCAGTGCAGGAACAAGCACAAACCTCTCAATATCACTGCAAAACCTTGGAACTGTTCTGTCCGATAGTGTCCAGGTTAGAATCTCATCCGACGACGAATACTTGACAACAAACACAGATTCAGCCATTTACGCACCAATAATGCCGGACCAAAGTGCAGAAAGCAATTCTTTTGACATTCTAGTTTCGAGAAACGCGCCATTCGGACACACGATAAATCTCACGGCAAACATTGAATACAACGACACTTCCATCGAAAGGCAACTGCACATTTCGCTGAACGGACAGGAATGTTACGCCCCCGACATTTTAAGGGCTGAATACACAAA
The DNA here is from genome assembly GCA_902762455.1 of uncultured Bacteroidia bacterium. Classification (GTDB taxonomy): domain Bacteria; phylum Bacteroidota; class Bacteroidia; order Bacteroidales; family ML635J-15; genus Bact-19. The sequence goes on from CACWOG010000180.1 coordinate 4,611, forward strand.
CGACAGTTGCATTCTCACTTGGAACAATTTGATTGTGAAGCGATTCACTATTTTTGACGACTTTGAAGACAGCGACGACTATCCGCCATTCACAATTAACCCCGAAGGTGAGGCTGGCTGGTCGTACTACGATGGCGACGATTCGCAAACAGGTCTAATTTCGGGCTACACCTTCCCCAACAACCGCGAAAAGATGGCTTTCATCGCCTTCCGTCCCGAAATGGTGTATTCGGACACTAGCAATCTTTACACGAAAATTCACCCGCACTCTGGAAATCAGTTCCTTGCAAGTATCA
>CACWOG010000181.1 GCA_902762455.1 uncultured Bacteroidia bacterium
CGTTCGGGAAGCGAACCTTTTCCCTCGAGGTAATCAATCAATTCAGAGATGGTAATTGTATGGAATCCGTTTCCTTCCAACCATGCCATTTGTGTTTCGAATTCCGCTGTTGAAACGGTCAACCTCCTGACCTTCGAAGTAAGTCCGGATTTTCAACGCATCACTAACCGTACCGAATGAAGTTTCTCCGTCGAGCGGAATGTACTTATAATTGTTGCTGCTGAAGTTTCCAAGGAAATTCAGTTCCAGCTTTTCGGTTACGTTATAGATGAGAAATGTCTGTGCATCAACGTACGACGGGTCGTAATGACCAGAAACATCCATCGAGGCAAGCAAATACCTTGAAGTCTTGTACCTAAGTCCGACATTATAGCGGAAAAGATGGTTCTTGCTTGTTCCCTCAACGTGTGCGTTCGCACCAAGCAGGCTTGCCATTATCGAAGCACCGAACTCAGTTGGTTTCTTGTACTTAATATCAAGCACCGACGACATTTTGTCGCCATACTTTGGCTCGAACGCACCAGCCGAAAACAAAATCGACGACACCATGTCGGGATTTATGAAGCTAAGCCCCTCCTGCTGTCCCGAGCGAATCAGTTGAGGACGATAGACTTCTATATCGTTGACAAACACCAAGTTTTCGTCGTAATTTCCGCCACGCACATTGTACTGGGAACTAAGCTCGTTGTTTGACGACACCGACGGCAGAGCCTTCAGAATGTCCTCGAAACCGCCAGTCGTCGGGATTTTCATCGAAATCTGCGGATTTAGGCGTGTTCCCGAAACCTGACGTTCGCTTGTCGCGCCAATGTCGGCAGTAGGAAGCATTACCGCTCCTTCGTTAAGAACCGCCGTAACCTGCTTACGCTCGTTGGGTTTCAGTTTTATTTTCTGCGAGAAAGGCTCGTAGCCTAGAAACGAAATCTGCACCTCCAAATCCTTGCCCGACGGCACCGTTATTTCAAAATAGCCAGAAGCATCGGTAGAAGTACCAATATTTGTCCCGACAACAACGACATTCGCAAACTCAACTGGCTTCTTGTTGGCATCGCGTACATAACCAAAGTATGTGGCGTTCTGAGAAAAAGCCACGCACACGACAAATGTCAGCAACAATGCCAGTAAAAACTTACGCATACTTCCTATAACTGCAACTATACCCTTTTATTGTTTGTCCTTAGCGTTAAGTTCGGGATATTCAATTCGCGAATGGTAAATATTTTCAATCTTGGAGATGAGAATCTGCTTTGCCTTGCCAATCTGCTTCATTGTAATGTCAACATCCTCGTACTGACCGTCCTTCATCTGCGCATCGACAATATTGTTGACAAGCGCGGAAATCGACTCGTGCGAATAAACCTTCAATGTTCGCGAAGCCGCCTCTATTGCATCGGCCATCATCATAGCGATAAGTTCTACCGACTGCGGTTTTGGTCCAGGGTACTGGAACTTGGTAATGTCGGCAGTCTTGTCGGGATTTGCATTTACCCACGAATTGTAGAAATAGCGTGTAACCGACGTTCCGTGGTGCTGCTCAATGAAATCGACAATCTGGTCGGGCAACTTGTACTTGGCGGCAAATTCCACACCCTTAGTCACATGGGCGATGATTTTCTGTGCCGACTCCTCGTATGGCAGTCCATCGTGAGCACTTTTGCCACCATTCTGGTTTTCAATGAAATATTCGGGTGCGTATGTCTTGCCGATGTCGTGATACAAAGCACCAGCACGTGCAAGAAGCGGCTTTCCTCCTATTTCGCGCACAACCGACTCGACCAAATTCGACAGCATCACCGAATGCTGGAAAGTTCCCGGAGCTTTCTCCGAAAGTTCACGCAAAGCAGGATTGTTGGTATCGCACAATTCCACCAACGTAAAGCCCGAGATAAATCCGAAAATCTTCTCGAAAATGAACACAAACGGCAGATACAACAGAAGTGCAACCGAGGAAATTCCGTAATATATGAATTCCTCAAGTTCATGCTCCGAGAATGTTCCCAACCTCATCAGAGAGAAGCCGGTATGAAGCAGCGCGTATGTCACAAACACAACAATCATGCTTATGAAAATCTGCTGACGCTTCGAGGTATTTCGTAGGCTGAACATTCCAACCAAACCCGTAACTGTCTGTATGAAAACAAATTCGAACCTGTTTACAGCGAAAAAGCTGACAATGAAAATCGATACGAAATATATGAGGAACGAAATGTCAAAATCGATGAAAGTAACAAGCAGCAAAGGCACCAGCACAAAAGGTATTATGTTGATGCTCACCGACGAATACCTGAAAACCAAGAAAACCACAAGCGAAAGCAGAATCATCTGCAGCAGGACGAACATATTTTCGCGGATTCCCCATTTTTTACGTCGTCCAAACTTCAGCGAATAGTACAAGATTATCGCAAACAGAATAAGGAAAACTATTGTCACGCCGAGTTCCACCAGCCAGAACGACTTTCTGCCAGATGTATTTTCAAACTGCATCTTGTACGAATCGAGCAATCGCTTCGAATGTTCGTCAACCACCTTGCCCTTGGCGATTATAAGCTCGCCCCTATGCACCATTCCCGACATCGGTGGAACAGCGTCAATCCGTGATTGCAAATATTTGTCGTTAAGTTCCTCATCGATGGCTACATTTGTCACGAAAACTGTCTTTTCGATAAAATCGCGCACATAAAACCCAGAAATAGAATCAGCAGTATACACATGGTTATCAGCCATATACATTGCAAGCATTTCATCCTTTGCAGAAGTCTTGGTGTAGAAATCGTCCGTCAAATCCAACTCGCTGACATTGCCACGTACAACGCGGATTTTATTCCCAGCATTAGCATATTCTTGAGAATCAGACTGTACTATCACTCCCTTGCCATATATTGCAGTCAACTTTTCCTTGAAACTTTGAGCAAAAGCATCTGCCTTCTCCTTTTCAAGACCAGTCTTTTCTCCGATGGTCTTTTCCAATAGCGAACTATTTGTATTCACAAACTTGTACGCCTCCAACGTATCGAACGAATAATATGGAATAAAGTCGGCTACAATGCTATCCTTTTCGGCCTGAATGTCGTCATCGGAACGGCAGATGGCAAAGTCGTAAGGCGCATAAAGGTCGTCGTAGAGCCATTGCGCACCCTTGTCGTATGAATATTCAAACTGGTTCTCGGTTGGAAAAATCAACACAGAAACAGCCACGCTCACAGCGAAAAGCAGTATTATGACAGCTAATTTATTTTTGTCTTTCATCCTAAATCTTGCAATATAAAATCGGGTGTAAAGGTACAAATAATTTACGACTTACGAAGTACGATTTACGATTCTGCTGATTGTTGACCAAAGCTCTTTCTTTTGGATAATATTACTATTTATGATACAAATAGTTAGTGTTTGAACAAATCCGCTAACTACGATGCACGGATGAACAATAACTTTAACCATCGATCCTTCGACAAGCTCAGGGAGCGAAAGGGTGCGAGGTTTAGTTTTCAAACGAAAGAGCAGTAATTGTTGACTAGAACTTCCCTCCTATCGGCACAACGGAATCCTTGCTATACAAATATACCGAACGGTAGTTGCAGCCGTATCCTATCCAGAAACCTTTGGCCTCCATACCTTCGGGAGCATTGATGTTGGTTCGCACCGTTGCCGGATTTGTGAACGGATTGCCGTCGGTAATCCAGTTCCTATACCACGATTCCCAAATATTGTACGACACATTGTCGATTGTTGACAACTTCAGCGACACAGAATCGCCTTCGCGGAAGCAGAAGATGTCGCCCAATTTATTGATAAACGAATCGCGCTCTTCCTGAGTGAAAAAATTATCGTAGTAGGCATTGCGCTCCATTCCCTTCACAACCATAGCAAACGACATTTCCTCGCCGTCGGCAAGCTTGTCGCTGATAATATGGTTCAGTGCATACGGACGGTAATACATCGGCTGAAACTGGTTCTTGACATGAATTGTGTAGTAGTTGCTCTGGTACTTCGGGTCACGCCAGTTTATGCGCATCACAGCAAAGGTATCGCTCATAAAGGTCGGGAAAACTGTATCTATCTTAATTGTATCAGGAATGTATGTTGACGAAGTATAAGTTTTACCTTCGTACAAAATCTTGAGGTCGTAGCGATGATTCAATTCGCCCTTGAATTTTGTGCCTTGGAAGCATTTGTAAGGCCAACGCTGAATTGGCAGATACTGCAAGGTGTCGGAAATGCTTCCGTCGGAAACAATCACGGTTGCCTTGGTGTCGTTAATCTGCAAATCGTTTACTGCATTTGTGTCAAGTTCCTGAAAATATGCTGTGCTTTTCGACAGGAAAACAACAGGATAGTCGTCGAAATCGACATAACCATCTACCACAAGGCAACTTTCAGCCTGCGGCAAATCGACCGTTATGTCCTTGATGCACGACGAAACCGCTACCAACGACAGCAACACGGCAATTATCGAAATCTTAAGCAAACTTTCTCTCATCGGCATCAGAATTTAAAGTTCCATGTTATTGCTGGCAGAATCGGGATTATCGACAACTGCTTTGCAACCGTCTTGTATGTTCCATCCTTCACATTTCCAGTATTATAGACATAAATAAAATACGGATTCTTGTGATTGTAAACATTGTAGATTGAGAAATTGAACGACGATTCCCAATTCTTTTTCGTCTTTATATCGTATGTCACCGAAAGGTCGAGGCGGTGGTAGGCTGGCATTCGATACGAATTGCGTGTGCCATAGACATTTACAATGTCGCCATCGACCATATATGTTGCGATTGGCAAGGTTGTTGTATTGCCTGTAGCATATACGAACACCGCCGAAGCCGTCAGGCGCTCGGTTATCTGGTATGTGGCTGTAACCGACAGGTCGTGGCGACGGTCGTA
>CACWOG010000182.1 GCA_902762455.1 uncultured Bacteroidia bacterium
CCTTGATTTTGTGCTTGCTCCTTGGTCAGCGCTTGTTCCTGATTGGTCTGTTCGTCCAAAGCCGAAGACTTTTCGCTGATAAGTTTCTGCAAGTCGTCCAATACAGGTTGTAATGCGCTGTTGTTCTGGTATGGATGGTGGGTGGAGCCGCATAGTGGGCAAGGCTGTCCGTCGGAAAGGTTGGCACGGTGATGCTCCCATTTTTCGCTGGTCATAAGTGTTTGTGTGCGAGTGAGAGTATCCAATTCTTCCCTAAGTGACTTGATTGTCAGTTTTGTCAATGCATCTTCAATTTCCTTGTTGCGAGCAGTGAGTTGTTTTGTTTTGTTGTCGTTGTTTTCGAGGGTTGTCGAGACATCTCTGATTTTTTTCAATATTTCTATTGCTTTTTCAAGGTCGCGCTGTTCCTTCTCGGCTTTGGCCTTGGCTTCCTGCAAAAGAGTGGCATTTTTGCCTTCATTTTTCTTCTTTTCTGCCTCAAACTTTGACGTTGCATCTTTTACTGTCTGAGCCAGATTTTCTTTTTTCGTGTCAATATCAGCCTTTAGATTATTTAAATCTTCGGTCGTTTTTTTCAATTCCGCTTCAAAAGTCTTTATGGCTTCTGCATTGTCGGCAAGGTTTTTCTTGGCAATTCCCAATGCTTTTTCGCTCTCTTTTTGGGCAGTGTCTTTTTCTACTACTGATTTTTTTACAGATAGCAGTTCTCCTTTTATGCTGCGAGCCTTGTTGATGTGCGGACGTTGGTTTTCAAGTTCCTGATTTGCATTTTTTACGTTCTGAGTTAGAATTTCGAGACCTTTTTCTTCATTTTGAATTGTTTCTGTCAGATTTTGGAATGTTCCGTTGAGTTCTTTGAGTTTTCCTTCAAGACTTTTGGCGGTTTCTTCGTTCGACTTGATGTCCTTGTATATTGCTGTGGCAGGCAATGTGGAGTCGTGCAGTTCGAGCAGTTCTATTTCGGTTTTCATCGCATCGAGTTTCTGCTTGGCTTCTTTTAGGTCGTCACCGTATTTTGCAATGTTGGCAATGTGTTTTTCTTCTTTGGTGTACCAATTCAATGCCTCGCTGACTTTCTGAAGTTCTGCCTTGACTTTTTTCTCCTCTTCTTCGAGCTGCTTTATTCTTTCTGTCAAAACAGTGAGTTCTTCCTGTGGAATAATTGAATTTTCGAAGACGGAATATTCGGTGTATAGCTGTGTGTATTTTTCAACAGCATTATCTTTTCTGTTTTTTATTTCTGTAGCTATGCGTGTATATTGTTCTTCGCAACCGATAAGTTTCTCAAGCAATTTGAACCTGTCTTCTTCATCTGCTTTCAGGAAATTTGCGAATGAACCTTGTGCATTGTGCAATAAGCACTGTCCGTAGAAACTGTTCGTAGTCGAGTCCGATGATTTGCGGGATTTTGTTCCAGTCGTCCAACACCTCGTTCGGTTTGCCGTTGATTTGTGTAATCTGATAGAGTAGGGTGGTGACATCGTTGTAATTGACGCGAGCTATGCTTACATGCCATTCGGCGCGATATATGTTGCTGTTGTTTGCAAGGAAAGTTAGTTTGCTGTAACCTTCTTTCTTGCCGCGTGTAAGTATGTTTCGACCGTCGGTTGGAGGTATGCGGTTTTTCTCGTTATCGTCTTTCTCTCCGTATATTTCAATGCTTTGGTTGCGTGCACCTTTGGTTTTGGGGTATCGTGGCGCAAGGTTATAGAGGGCAAGACAGATAGCGTCGAGGATGGTTGACTTGCCGCTGCCTGTTGGACCTACAATGCTGAAAATATTGCTGTTGCCCAATGCTCCGTTTTCAAAGTCGATGACTTCGCCTCCTTGTCGGTCGAGAGAGGCGAGGTTTAATATTTCAAGTTTAATTAATTTCATAATTATTAATCGTTTGCTGAGGTTTGAATATTGTCGAGTAAATCCTTAAGCATTGCTTCCTGACGTTCGCTCATTTCGGAATTATGTTTTACAAAGAAGGTTTCTTTAAGTGTGTCAAGTGGGTCGCGGTTAAGTATGTCGTTAACACTCTGGATGTTCTGCGTGCCAGTAATCGTACTTAGGTTTATTGACGGTATTATCTTTTGGATTTTGCATAGTACGGCGTTCTTGTCGCCGACAATATCTTCAAGTTCCTTTATTTCGTCATTGCTTACTTTGTCCAGTTTGACTTTTAGTACTACATATTCGAAGTTGTCATCAAGTTGCCCGTTAATTCTGTCGCGTAATTCTTTTTTGATGATTTTTTTCAGTTCCGAAGGCTTTAGTTCGCTATTGTCGGCTGGAATTACACGCAGTTTGTGCTGTGGAGTGTACTCAATAAAGTCAACTCTGGGGTGTTTGCTGTCATTGAATGTTATCATATCTACGCCGTGCTTGTAGTCGATTTCGGCAAACGACATAGGCAGGATACTTCCTGTGTATCGTGCCCAATCGGTGTTCCAGATATGCTGACGTTTGTGTATGTGTCCGCAGGTGAAGTATTCGGGGTGTTCTGACCAGCCGTCCATATTCACTTCTTCCTGTCCGCCGATGACAATCTTTTCGCTGGCATCGTTTGTGGCAATTTCGGCTCCTTTTGCATACATGTGGGCCATCATAACTGTCTTGCGGTCGGGGTATAGTTCTCGTGCCCTTGAGGTCAAGTTGTGTAGAAAATTATTCACACCGTCGGAGTAATTTGAATTTTGTACTACATCGTTTCGAAGGTATGGTACCGCGAGGACGATAATTTCGTCGCCGTCTTTACTTCTGATGGGTATTATTAGGTCGTCGTAATCGGTTTGCCAGTATCCTCCGTTTTTGTTCTGCATCCATATATGCTTTATATTGCCTCTAACTTCCACATTGTGGCGTGTTAGCATAGGTCTTGGTGCTTCAAGACGGCTTGCAGAATCGTGGTTTCCTGCCGTAATTATTATATGCATCTGCGGGCAAATTTGCGTGGCTTCGGCCAGAAATTCATAGTATGCCGTCTGTGCGGCTGCCGACGGATTGCCATTGTCGAATATATCACCGGCAACAAGAAGTGCATCGGGTTGATATTCCTTTATCTGATTAAGTAGCCATGCTAAGAAATGCTTGTGTTCTGGAAGACGATCGTTGCCGTGGAATAGGTTGCCAAGATGCCAGTCGCTTGTTGTTATTATTTTCACAGGTTATATGTTATTTGTTTACTTTATAATATTGCATTTTGCGGTGCAAACTTACATAAAAATTGCAATTTTTTGTAAGTAAATAAAAATTAAAATTTTTACCTAACGATTAAATTAATAGGTAATACGCAAATGGATGCTTCCAACGAAATTCTATATCAGTCGGATAAATGGATGCCTTTAATTTATTTTGGAACTACAAAAAATAAGTAAAAAAAACGATATGCCTTTGTCGTAAATGTTATGTCCATAAAATTATAAGATAGCTAAAACTCTAAGCGTCATACATTTGGCAAAAATAGTATTAGCGTGGTAGGTTTGTCGTTGGAAGATATGCAAAGAAAATTTTAGTTCAAATTAGATATTAAACAGACTTTGTGAAATAAATAATTAATATACAGCAAAATCGCTATAATAAAAACATTACCTTTGCATGAGATTCATTTGAAGTGAAAATGAAATTTTGGAGAATATTGCTGATTAAAAATTGTTTATATGAAAAAAATACTTTTCCCATTAATCGTATTGGCTATGTTAGCATTTGTTTCGTGCAAGGATTCGGACAAGAATAATGGCGCAGTGGTCGCCGAATTCAGGATTCCGCAGAACGACATCGAAAGGACAGTCCGCAGCTTGAAGGAATTCTGCAACGGACAGGAGTCGGACCGCATCGAAAAGGGCGTAACACAGGTTGCCGCCTTGTGGCAGGAACAGGATGGTTCGCTCGACGACTTCTACGATTTCTGTATGACAAACTTTGTGCTTGACTCGGCAAAGCGCTTCGAGACCTACAAGAAAATCGAGCGTGACCTTGAAATCCTTTACGGCTATGGCAACACAATGACCATCAAGTTGATGGAGCCTTTGCACCTTGATATGGGCGAAGTCGATTTTGTCGATGAGGCTATGGGCGCATATTCAACCACGGCGCATATTGCCGACGATTTGTTCGCCAACAAGATGGCGTTCTACATCGTGCTTAACTTCCCGTCGTACTCGCTTGCCGAGAAGAATGCCCTCTGCGACAAGTGGACACGTCAGGACTGGGCGTATGCTCGTCTGGGCGACAAGTTTACATCGCGAATACCGGCCGAATACGAGCAGGCTGCCAATGTGGCTATGACCAACGCCGACAACTACATATCGAGCTACAACATTTATATGGGAAATCTCGTGGATAACAATGGACAGACATTGTTCCCAAAGGACATGAAACTCATCAGCCACTGGAATCTGCGCGACGAACTGAAGTCCGACTATTCCGATTCGGAGCACGGACTCGAAAAGCAGCAGATGATTTATGATGTGATGTTGCATATTGTAAATCAGGATATTCCGCAGGATGTAATCAATTCCGACAAGTACCAGTGGAATCCGCGCACAAACAAGCTTTACAAGGATGGGGCAGAGGTTTCAAGTCCTGCCGAACCATATACCCGCTACGAGCATATATTGTACAATTTCAAGGCTTTGTCGGCAATGGACAAGTTCAATTCGGTTTATCCGACCTATATCGAAAGGGCTTTCGATGAGACAATGGAACTTACGCAGGACGAGGTGGAAAAGTTGTTCATCGACTTTATTTCGGCACCCGAAATTGCACAGGTCGGACAGTTGGTTTCAAGTCGTCTTGGTCGTCCGTTGCAGCCATACGACATCTGGTACAATGGTTTTACTGCCCGCAACGACATGAACGACAGTGTTGACCCAGCTCGTGGTGCAGGTCACGCATGGGGCAGCGAAATGAAGGGCGATGTGGCTCATCTGCGTACAAGGATTGCAAAGTCGGGTATGGACTACAAGGGCTACAATATTGCTGTTCACGAGCTTGGACATTGCGTAGAGCAGACAATAACTCTTTACGACATTGACTACTATATGCTGAAAGGCATTCCTAACACCGCATTTACCGAGGCAGTTGCATTTATGTTCCAAGGTCGCGACCTGAAGTTGCTCGGACAGGCAAAGGGCGACGCTTCGGAGGAGAAGGAAGCAATGGCGGCATTGGAAAACTGCTGGTCGGCATACGAGATTATGGGTGTTTCACTTGTTGACCTGTACACTTGGCGCTGGATGTACGAAAATCAGGATGCCAATGCTCAGGAACTCCGCGATGCAGTGGTTTCAATCGCCAAGGATGTGTGGAACAAGTATTATGCACCAGTTTTCGGTGTGAAGGATTCTCCGATACTCGCAATCTACTCGCACATGATTGATTCTCCGCTTTATTTGGCGAATTATCCTGTAGGACATCTTATTGACTATCAGATAGAAACCTATATGGCCGACAAGCCGTTCTCTGAAGAACTTACAAGAATGCTTCTGCAAGGCTCAATTACTCCGCAGGCTTGGATGAAGGGTGCTGTAGGAAGCGAAATCTCCGGAGAACCGACTTTGGCAGGAGTAAGAAAGGCATTGACAGTTGTGAAGTAGGTATAGAATTTTTCAGAAATAAAAGTAAAGGGTGGCAATTTTGTCACCTTTTTTTGTGCCTATAAACGACAAGAAACGACTAATAAACGAAAGTAAACGTTTAAAAACCGACTCGTATTTTCAAATCACCCGACTTTTGCAGCGGATTTCAAAACGAAGTCCGAACAAAATTTGTTTAACGTTTAAAATTTTACGATTATGAATTTAAGAAATCGCGTACAACTGATTGGAAATCTGGGTTCGGAACCACAGATCAGAGAATTTGAAAATGGTAGGAAACTCGCACGCTTCTCGCTTGCAACTACCGATGTTTATAAAAAAGAAGGCAAATATGTGCGTGACACGCAATGGCATAGTGTTACGGCATGGAACCGCATTGCAGAAGTCCTGCAGGACCGCGAGGTATCCACGGGTAGCGAAGTTATAGTAATAGGTAGTGTGGTAAGCACCAAGTTTACCGACCGCGAAGGTCGCGAACGCAAGGTTTCGGAGATTGTTGCCGACAGTATTATGGTAAGGCACATCAAACGTGCTGGTTCGAAGGTGGAGAAAAATATCGCGTAGGTTGTTGATGTAATAGATTATTAACTGACAAAAATTTAAAGACATGGAAATTAGAAATTTTGTAATGTTGGTCGGCAATATGGGCGCTGACCCAAAGGTAAACGAGACAAGAAATGGAAAGGTTGCAAGGTTTTCACTGGCAACTTCCGAGAATTATTTTGAAAACGGCAAGCCGGCAAGTCGTACAGAGTGGCACAACATTGTTGTGTGGGGAGCAAATGCCGACAAGGTGTCGGAGCGATGCACTAAGGGAACGCATGTTACCATCGTTGGCAGGTTGACTTCACGCAGTTACGAGGATGCGAACAATATTAAGCGGTATATAACGGAAGTGGTTGCGAATGAGGTTATTTGTGAATCGTCGTTAAAGGAAAAGGCTGAATAAATGCATTGTTAATTATAAATTATCCATTGCAATATGGCACTCATTGACGATAGGATAGCGCAGTTCAAGGCTGAAGTCGGCGATAGGGAACTAACCGAGGAGCAGAATAGGGTTTATGAAACTTTTTGTCGGACAAAAGGAAAACTAAAACGAATCTGCACTACTGATAATAATGGTGAACTGGTTACAATAATGTTTCCCTCCGACGATGAGAATGAAGGCACACAGCATGTTTTACTCAAGCATTATAAGACAAATCGTGGAACTGTTACTGCTTTGGAAATTCTAAATTTGATGGATGTAGTACGCAGTGGTTGTAAGGAATCTGATGAAAATCATATTATTTATAGTATGGAAAAGTTTCGGGGTAAAATAAAATTTACGATAGCAGTAAAGGTCGTCAGGAAAGGAAATATTTTTAAATCGTTTTATTCCAATAGATAGAAAAAAAATGTTTCACTCAGCCTGTCTGGTCCCCCAACAGAGGAGGCTTCCACGCATCATCCCGAGACAAATGCCGGCTTCCCGAAACGAGTGGCGCGATCTTGGTGCCAAAGCGAAACACAATGCAAAAGTAGTAATAAATTATAAACTGACAAAAAATTAAAGATTATGAATTTAAAGAACCGTGTACAATTGATTGGAAATCTTGGTGGAGACCCCAAGTATTATGAATTTCCAAGTGGAACAAAAATGGCTAAGTTATCGGTAGCGACTTCCGATTTCTTCAGAAAAAGTGACCGCGTTGTTAAGGAAACACAGTGGCACAATGTAATTGCGTGGGGCAATCTTGCCGATATGGTAAAAGAGAAAATAGTTAAGGGCTATGAGGTTGTTGTTGATGGTTGCCTGAAGCAGAACCACTATACCGACAAGAACGGAAACGAACAGTGTACATACGAGGTTGTTGCCGATACGATACTATTCAGCAAGCCAGACCGAGCGTAGTTCCAATTTTCGGTGGTCGCCAGATGGCGGCTGCCAATTTTTCGGATACAAAAAAAGAGCAACAACAATGCAGCTCTTTACATACGAGT
>CACWOG010000183.1 GCA_902762455.1 uncultured Bacteroidia bacterium
CTCAAGGTAAGGTATTCGTTGATGCTGTACTTGAGGTTCAGTCGTGGGGTGAAGAGAAAACCGTACTGGTTGTGGTAGTCGCCGCGGACACCTGCAATCATGTTGAAGTTGCCGAAATGTCCCGTGTATTGGAAGAATGCTCCCGGAACAGCCTCTAAGTCGTTCATTATGCTGTCGTTGAGGTTCTGGTGAAGATTTTCGTACTTCATGCTTGCTCCAGCGGTGTAGGAGTGCTTCTCGTTGCCACCGAATGCCGATTTCCACAACACATTGGCGTACAGGCTGTTCTGACTTGCATCAAAATCATTATACCCGTAGTAAGAATACTGATGATGGGTTATGAAGTTGGTAATCACAGCAATGCTTTGATAATCTTTTTCGGGGAACACATATCCGCACTTCAGGAAGGCTTCGCCACGCTGTGTGTGAATTTTTATTTTGTAAAGGTCTGGTTGCAAGGAATCTATGTAGGTAGGATGGTCCTTGCTTATTTGTCCGTTTTTGCGAGTCTCGTCGATGTACTTCACGCCGAACCTCATTGTAAGGTGCTTGCCGAAATAGTCCCAGCGGTTGAAAAAGTTGTACTGGGTGACATTGGGCGAGTCGTAGAAGTTGTCTTTGTTGTGGTCCATCTTGATGAACCTGTTCTGTGCGTGTGCAAATATCTGAGTACTAACCTTTTCACTTACTTTGATTGGCACATCGATGTTGCCTTCCGCATTGCCGTGCGAACTTCCCATAAGGTTTAACGAGAACTTGTCGGAAAACTTAGGCTTCTTGTATTCGACATTTATCTGACCAGTCACGGCGTCGTAACCGTTTATAACAGTGGAAGTTCCTTTTGAAATCTGCATCGAGGTCATCCACGGACCTGGAATGTAGCCAAGTGCGTATGGCTGCGAAAGTCCGTAGAGGTTGGGAATGTTTTCGGTAAGGAACTGCACATATTTTCCTGCCAGACCGAGCAACTTTATTTGCTTTGCGCCGGTGGCGGCGTCGCTTGTGCCTGCATCCACCGAAGCGTTAGTCTCGAAGCTTTCAGACAGGTTGCAGCAGGCGGCCTTGCAGAGTTCCTGTCCCGAAACATCCTGCACATTGCCGATTTCCATTCGCGAGTAGTGCGAACTGGCGGCTCGTTCGTTCACGGTGACTTCCGAAAGCATTTCGCCGGCGGTAAGCACGACTTCTATGTTTTTCTTTTTCTCTGGAATTTCAAGAGTGTCGCTGTTGTAACCGATGAAGCTGACAATCAGTTTGTTGGTTGTGTTGACCTTGTTTATCTTGAAATTGCCGTTCATGTCGGATATAGTTCCGACACTGCTGTTTTCCCAATAGACATTTGCACCGAAAAGCGTCTGCTTGTTGCCATCGACAATCTCGAAGACGGTACCGCTAATCTGGGCTTTGCTTATTGTGGCTATTGCTACGAAAGCAATTAATGCCAATATTTTGTTTTTCATCGTTTTACTTCTTTAAATTATGAATTTGGACTATCGTCCGTTGCTATCTCTTTGGTTTTGAGAAGCAATTCATAATCTGAAGCAGGAGAGGAGCGGACACACTTTGCCCTTGTCGTACAAACGATTGGCGTTGGATGCCAACAGTTTGGTTTCAACTTCGTTTGTCGTGCAAGTGATATTTATGCAAGGTGCAAAATCGTTGCTGATGAAAGTCTTTCCTGATGGAATTTCTGGCAAAGCCGAGTGTTCGTCCTGCTGGAACAAGTCCTTGAGCGACATAAACTCTATATGAGTGTGCTTCTGGTGTTCCGCCTTGTCCTGACAGTGGCAGTGATGTCCGTCGCAATGGTGGCTGTGGCATTCGTGGTGCGAATGGCACTCGTGGTTGTGCGAAACCTCGCCAAACTCAAAGAGGCTGATTTCGCGGTGCTCCTCGTTGCAGCATTTGCAGAAATAGTGCTCATACACAATGCCGTTCGAGGTAAGCATCACCATTATGGCGGTAATCACGGGCAATATGGCTCTGAATAATTTCATCGTTGCAAAGGTAAGTCTTTTTCGTTTTGCCTGTTCGTGATTAACAAAACATTAAGTTTATGAGCCTTCGGCGTTTCTAAGTTTCTGGGTTTATGTGGGCTTCGCCCGTTTGAATGCCTGCGGCGTTTGAATAGCTGACGCCGTTTCTCGCTTCGCTGTTTGAATGGGCTTCGCCCGTTTCTAGGTTTGAATGCCTGCGGCGTTCAATGGCTTACGCCGTTTTTGAGACGCAATGAATTGCGTCTGTACAAACGGCTGTGTGCCTGTTAGCCTTTTTTTGCTTATTTTTGTGCGTTAAATTTTAAATGGAAGGATGTATGAGAAAGTTAGTTGAAGTTTTTGGATATGCTCTTGGTGGTCTGATGTTTGTGATTCTAATTCCTGCAATAATGTGGTTGGCTTCGCTGATGCCCAGTATTTGTAATGTAGAAGTTTGGCAGATTGTTGTTGCTGCTGTGCTTGCGATTGTGGGGTTGGTTCTCAGCATTTGGTCTATTGTGTACATGAGGCACATAGGTAACGGCAATCCAATGGATGCTTTCGGTCACGAAGTGGCGCCTCGTACCAAACATCTTATGACCGATGGTCCTTATCGCCTGAGTCGAAATCCAATGCTCACAGGTAGTTTCATTTACAATGCTGCTGCTTGTGTATGGCTGTGGACTTGGCAGTCGGTGGTGGTTTTCGTTGTGTTTGTGGCGATTATGCTGGTGCAGGTAATGACCGAAGAAAAACGGCTTCGCCGCGATTTCGGCGATGAATACGATGCATATTGCCGCAAAACGGGAAGATTTTTGCCGTTTAGTTTCAAAAGATGATGTGTGAATGCAAATCAAAATCACAAATCGAAAATCGTCATTCATAAATCCAAAATAATTCGTACCTTTGCAAATTTATTATGCAATGTGCATTTTTGTACATTTTGACTTAATGTAATGAAAAAGAAGATTATAGGACAGAATCTCGTAATAGTGTCGTTGCTGATGTTGGCATCGGCATTCGTTGCGCTGTACTATAATATAAAATATGGCGAGACTGACTTTGTTCCTTTGCTTGTTCCTTCGCTCGCAACATTTTTTATCGGAGCCATTCTTTTCCTGCTTGGCAGAAAGACGACAAAGAAAATGCGCAAGGAGGACAATTTCCTGACCGTTACGCTTACTTGGTTGATTCTTACCGTTCTCGGAATGATTCCTTATCTCATGTGTGGCACTTTCGACAATGTTTCAGATGCGTTTTTCGAAACAATGTCGGGATTTACGACAACAGGTGCCACAGTGATGAACAACATTGATTCTCAGCCGCACGGAATCCTGCTTTGGCGAAGCGTGACGCAATGGCTTGGCGGTTTGGGCGTTATCGTGCTGACGATGGCTTTCTTCTCGCAGAAGAATAAAGCTCACGAAACTCAGTTGTTTTCTGCCGAATCGCCTGGACTTGAGGTTGATAAGCTTGGCTCGCGCATCCGCAACACCGCACAGAAATTGTGGGTTATCTACATTGTACTAACCGTACTTTGTTTTGTTGCATATTACCTTGGTCCGATGAACCTTTTCGATGCCGTCTGCCATTCGATGACGACGGTTGCCACTGGCGGTTTCAGCACGCATCAGGCGAGCATTGGCTACTGGGCTTCACCATATATCGAGTATATGTGTACGCTCTTTATGGCGATGTGCGGACTTACGCTGGCTCTGTATTATTTCCTGATTGTCGGGCGATTCAAGGCGTTCCGGCAGAACGAGGAAATGCGTTGGTACTTCGGAATAATATTCATCGGTGTGGCAGTGTTTATGCTGTTGTTCTATTCGTTGGAATACACTACTGTGCTTACTGCTGACCAACTTTCTTCGTTCCCGATGGGCTTCGAGGAGACTTTCAGAGCTTCGCTGTTCAATGTGGTGGCAATAATGACATCATCGGGATACCAGGCAAGTTGCTTCGACTATGTTGCTTGGGGGCAGGCATTTATCATTCCTACGGTGCTTCTTATGGCAGTAGGCGGATGTTCGGGTTCGACGAGCGGTGGTATTAAGGTTTCGCGAATTGCAATCGCAGTTAAAAACCTTATTGCAGACCTTAAGCGTCAACTTCATCCGCAGGCTGTGATTCCCGTAAAGATGTCGAAGCGTTCAATCGACCAGCGGACGGTTATGCGCGTTATGGCATTCATAATGGTGTATATAATTATCGTACTGGTTGCCACATTGTTGCTCACCTGCTTGGGAATGGACTTTACAAGTTCGTTTGTTTCCTGCGTTTCGGCAATGAGCAACATTGGTCCTGCATACGGAATGACTGGTCCAGCAACGACTTTCGCTGCTATTCCCGACATCGCCAAGTGGATACTTTCGGGCATGATGTTAGTCGGTAGGTTGGAAATCTTCACCGTATTGCTGTTATTTACAAAGGAATATAAGATTACGAAATAAATGTTGAATTATAAAAAAAGGAACACACGATATAATGTAAAGACGCAAAATTTTGCGTCTCAACTAGAATGCAAGAAACTTTTAATTATTACTTAGTACAGTCGAGCCTTGGCGCGACTCAACATTGAATTATTGAATTGTTGAATTTTTAAATTATTAAATTTTTAAATATGAAAAACATAACATTACTTTTAGTTTGCGCACTTTCATTTTCTGCGCTTGCTTTAGCCGACAACGACAAGCCAGTGAAAGTAGAGGACATGCCAATGACCGCACAGGAATTCCTTAAGGCTTACTTCCCGAAGGTAAAGGTTGCTTCAGCAACACTCGACGAGAAGGATGGCGACTACGAGGTGCGTCTCGAAAACGGCGTGAAGATTGAGTTCAACAAGGTTGGCTCGTGGATGGAAATCGAAG